>JAHQWY010000200.1 GCA_029856445.1 Promethearchaeia archaeon | reverse complement strand
ATTGTTGATACTGATACTCCTGGTTATTCTGTTGGTGCAAAAGAAAATAAATTAGGGGTTCGTGGCTCCAATACCTCCGTACTTGTTTTTGAAGACGTTCGAGTACCTCAGGAGAATATATTAGGAGAAATTGGTAATGGATTTAAGTTTACAATGCAGATTTTGGGATATGGAAGAATACTTATTGCTGCCCAATCAGTAGGTCTAGGACAAGCATCCTTAGAAGCCTCCATTAAATATGCAAACGAGAGAGTGCAATTCGGACAACCTATAGGAAGATTTCAGGCGATCCAATGGAAAATAGCAGATATGGCATGTGCTATAGATGCAGGACGATATTTTACTCATAAAGCTGCATATATGCATGACAAACAAATGGACTACGGACACGTTAGTTCAATGGCAAAATTGGTAGCGTCAGAAGCAGCAATGCAAGCCGCTCATAGTGCTGTTCAAATACATGGAGGATATGGTTTAATGAAAGATTACGCCGTAGAAAGATATTTCAGAGATGCAAAGATGGGTGAGATTTACGAGGGAACGAGTGAAGTTCAAAGGATGGTAATTGCCAATTATTTATTGCGAAAGGGAGTTTAACTAAAAAACTATGAAAGACTTTTATAAATTATAGTTTCTTTTTTTATTCTTTTTCTAAAAATAATATATAGTTTTTCGAAAAATATGACAAAGTATCAGTTTCTACTCTTTTTAATAGAATGGCAATAAACCAAGATAGATTAGTTGATTTCATAAATTTAATTATGAAACAATCTAAAAGTCCTATAAAGAATTATATTTCAGACACTCAAGAAGTATACTTTAAAAAAGTAAAATTTTGACTTAATTTCCTCTCAATATGGTAAAAGGGTAGATAGATTACTTATTCATCTTCATCTTCCTCATCTTCGGCATCAGCAGGTCTCTTTGAGCAAGAATTTAAATGTCTGCCAAGTCTAATGAATTCTTTTCCGCAATATGGGCATTTTTGCTTCTCAGCAGTATCCTTATCACTAGTTCCAACTGTCTCACTAGGTTTCTTTCTTTTTTTCTTTCTTTTAGGCAATATATCATCAATACTCACGTCATCGGGTGCAAATTCACAATTCTGGATATGGGCTGGGAGATCATCAAACATTTCACCACAAAATGGGCATTCTACATCAGCAAATTCTTCGGAATCTTCCAAATCCGCTTTACCTGCTTTTCTTTTTTCAAACTTTAATGGAATCTCTGCATCTTCTTCCTCAAATTCGTCAATTGATAAGTCTATTTCTTCATCTCCTTTTATTGAGGCAAGCTCATATTCTTCTAACTTTATTTGCTTTTCTCTAATTTTCTTTTCAGCAATATTCTTACTCTCTTCATATAGATCTGAAAACCTGCGGTTATTTTTGACAGGATCATACAAGGAACAAACCTGACATACGTAGGCACGTGTTCCTAAAATTAAATCTCTTAAAGGACAATAAGCTAAAGCTTGTAAGCTATTACCTATATCTCCTTTAGGTTCAAGATGTTTACAAACGATTTTTCTTGAATATTTAACTTTTTGTTTTCGTCTAGGTATTATTAATCACCAAAAGAAGTATGTAAATAAATGAATCTTGAAATATAATTTTTTTGAAATTCAACTGGTTATATGAATAGAAATTAAAAATTGTATCTTAAATTTCTGAGATCTTTGATTATTTTGTCTTTTATTTCAACATTTTCAAGTTTAGGGATTAATTCTTCAACAATATCTCTTAGTTCTATAATTTTTTGTATAAGCAATTCCGGTTTGTTCCAAAAAGAGGTTCTTAAAGGATGTATTTTTTGAATTGCCATATTATAATTTTCAATAGCAGCTCTATAAAATAGACAGGCATTTTCTAATCTATTTAACCTTGATTGATAAATATTGCCAATCTTATTAAAACACATCCCTGCTCCTGCATAATCTCCTTCATTTTCAAAATCAACTGCAGCCTCTTGGATTTTATTCAATCCCTCTTCTAAAACGTCATTTTCACCCTTTTTTAGGAGAATATATCCTAAAATGTAATTCGCAACTCCTCTATAGAAATAATTTTTGATTTTTTTTGAGAGTTTGATTAGATCTTCAGCAAATTCTCCGGAAAAAATCAAATGATCATTTGCAATACACTTTTGTGACACAGTTCTTAATAAATCCATTACTTTTTCAAAATCTCTTATTTCTTTATATTGATTAATTCCTTGTCTAAATTTTTCTATTCCAGTAAATGCGTCTTTATTATTGAATGCTTGGTTTCCCTCATAAATTAATTGTTCAGCACTCTCTTTTATTTTAATTTCTTTATTTTTTTTCTCATTTTTAGGCGAAAAATCATCTACATTAAAACTTATATCTTCTTCCATTGGAATTTCCATTAAAAAGCTTTCATTTGTGTCGCTAGCTATATTTAGGTCAAATGGGGACGCTTTTTCAGTTGTATGAGTTTTCACTGTAGAATTAACTGAACTAGTATCTTCATTTATAGATTCTTCTCCATAAGCAGACTGTAAAGGTTTTCCTTCAGAAACTAATGCAGACAGTTCTGATAGCACATTAGCAAAGAAGTATTTGTTTAATCCCTCTATGATATAGTCAACTCTATGATAATTATTATCATATTTTGCATCATTAATGTCCATATTTACATCTGATATTCGGTAAATTTCAAATCCAGTTTCATATTTAGTTATTGTATAATCACTACCCTCGACTTTCTCATGTTTTTTCTTTCCTAATAATGTATGATCAAATACCAACCCACAAAAATCATCATTTTTTGCTTGGAAACCTAATTGATTAATAAGATCGATATAAGAAAAGAAAAGTCCTAATCCTGGATGAGAATGGAACCATCCTATCATATAATAACCTTTCTTTTCTTCATCCAACTTTTCTTGAATATCTGCTATAAATGCATAGTGTCTTTCATCTAGTTGAACATCCGTAGCATGCCCAAATGTTAACGCTTCTGCTCGTTCAATATAAACAAGATCATCATCAGAATGCCCTATTAATATCCCATAAATTTCTTTCCAATGCTCAGGGGCAATAGATCTATTTGCATATCTACTAGCATACAAAATTATTGTCTTGTATGCTTCTGCTCTAATTAAAACAGGTTTCCCAATTTGAATTTTTTGTTCTTCTTCTAGAAGTTTTTGATCTTCAGCTTTATTTTCTTCCTTATCCTTGGTTAACTCCTCCTGATCAGTTGGTTTTCTAGATTCTTCTGACATTTTAGATTATCAATATTTTAGCTTATATAATTATAATATTATTCTAAAAAAATAATAAGTCTGTCCTTAATTAAAATTATGTATAATAAGAATATAGCATAGATTCTAATTGAAAATAATTCTAATCAAATAATCATCTTGAAACAGAATCAATAAATCTCTTCTTAATTTCTTCTGGTTCCAGTGGTATATTTGCTACCTGAGCATTTCCAGGTTGCGTATTAATCTTAATAAAATGACAACCTGTTTCTAAATTTTTCAAGGTAGGTTTAATTTCATCTTCGTTATTAATAACTGTAATTGATTCAAATCCCGCTCCTTTAGCAATAATTTCTAATTTTGTTTTTTTACTTGTATAAGTTTTCTGATTCCCTGTTGATCCATAAGAACCATTATCAATAACAATCAAAGTTAGATTTTTAGGATGGTGATTTGCTATAGTGCTTAAACTGCCTAAATTCATGAGTATTGAACCATCTCCATCAATACACCAAACTTTTTTCTTAGGTTTTGAGAAAGCAAGCCCAAAAGCTATAGATGAAGCTAATCCCATCGATCCTAACATATAGAAATTCTCAGCTCTATCTTTTATATTAAATAATTCTCTTGAAGGAGCGCCAATGTTGCATATAATAAGTTCATTACTTAGGCATTCAACAATTCTCTTTATAGCATCGTATCTCTTCATTGAATCCCCCATAAGGTTTTCTTTAAAAGGATTCCTGTGGAGATATCTAACGATTTACTCAATTCAACAGCACTTTTTATGTTTTTAATGTTTTCTTTTGAGTCTATAATAAATTTTCGAATTTTCAATAAGTCTAGTAAATCAGGTATAAGTTGTCCCATAGGTATCTGAGCCTTAATTTTCTCCCCTTCAGCACCTCTGTGACTCATTATAAATATAACAGGAATTTTAAATAATTGCAATAATGACTTTATAGCATTAACAGAGTTACCCAAACCAGAATTTTGAATTAGAATTGCAGGAGTTTTGCCACCTAAATATGCCCCCGCAGCTATTCCTACACCTTCTTCTTCTCTTGTAATTGAAATATGTTGAATTTCATTTTTTTCTTCAATAAGTTCTAATAATCCCTTAAGCATGATACAGGGTAATGATAAAATTAGATCTATTCCTGAATCTTTAATAGTTTCATATAGCTTTAAATCTGTAGACATAGCTTTTTATTTTAAAAAAGTAATTTTCCTTTTATTACAGTATTGTAATTTTTTGTTTATTTTAAGAAGTTAGGATTTTTTCAAATCAATCTCTATTAAATCTGAAATAAGAAATGACATTCTAACTAGAAAACATTCTTTACAAAAATTTAATTAAACCTAACAATTAATAAATTTCATGAAAGTAAATCTATGAAGGTGAAATTAATAGTTATAGAAATAATTGCATCAATCTATACCATTATAATAGGAATTGCAATGTTGTGTATGTGGATTTTTTTATTAGGAAAAAGAGAAGTTCCAGATCTTACCACAAAGCCAACGCAAATATCTTTTCATTTAATTGCTGAATTTTTAACATCTATCATGCTTTTGATTGGAGGATTTGGGTTATTTACTGACCAATCTTGGGGTACGGTGATATTTTACATAGCTATAGGAATGGTAATTTATTCCACTATAAATGCCGCAGGTTTTTATGGTCAGTTGAAAGATTGGCCAATGTTTATTATGTTAATCGTATTTACAATCATTTCTCTCTTGATTACTACATTAATAATACTTGTTGAATTCGATTTACTTTGATAAAAACTTAAAATACTCCCATTTTTTTGAATTCTAAAATTTTTTCATCCGAAAATCCTAGATTTCTTAAGATTTCTTTCGTGTGTTGACCTCTATCAGGTGCACAACTTCTAATCTTGAGGGGTGTTCGAGAATATTTAATTGGGGATGCTACATTTTGAATTTTCCCAATTTTGGAATGTTCCATCTCTACTACCATTTTACGGGCTTGAATTTGAGGATCTTCACAAGCCTTCGAAAAAGATTTAACCGGCATAACACAAGCATCGAGGTTTATAAATATGTCCATCCATTCTTTTTGTGTTTTCTTTAAGAATTCATTTTGAATTTCTTCAAAAATTTCTTCTCTATTTAATCCTTGGTCAAATTGTCTTGGAGATAAATCATCACGACCCAATCCCTTACAAAATTCTCTCCAAAATTTTACTTCAATAATTCCAACTGACAAAAATTTATTGTCCTTAGTTTTATAGACAGCATAAAAAGGATAATCTCCATGTAAAACATTTACTCCTTCACTGTTATCTTTAGCGAAATGATAAGCTGCAACTAAGGGTATAAATGAGAAGACTGAATCTGTCATTGAAATATCTATATATTGTCCTCTTTTTTCAGGATTATTTTCTCTTTCAATAATTGCACCCAATATTCCTATAGCTGTGACCAATCCTCCACCAATATCAGCAGCTTGAACACCAGGATTTATAGGTTGTTTTGTTAGATCTTTTGATCCAAAAACTTTTCTCTCCTTGGTTAAATCTAAAATACCACATATTCCTATATAATTAAGATCATGGCCAGCTATTTGTTCATAAGGACCATATTGACCATAGCCGGTTAATGAACAACAAATTATCGATGGATTGATTGAAGATAAAGTGTCATAATCTATTTTCAATTTTTTCATTACTTTTGGTCGAAATGTATCTAATACTACATCTGCTTGTTTTACTAATTCATAAAAAATATCTCTTGCTTCAGGCTTTTTGAGGTTAAGTGTAATAGATTTTTTATTCCTCATCAGAATTGAAGCAAAAGCACTTACACGATGCTTTCCTTTTTGATAAAAGGGTGGAGTATTATCATAAGGGTAATTAGGATCTTCAACGCGAATAACTTCTGCCCCGAGATCTCCAAGAATCATAGAACAATATGGACCAGGTAACATTCTAGAGAGATCCAAAATAACTTTTCCTTCTAAAGGTAATGGCATAATAAATAAGAATTAAGAAATCATAATTAAAAGTTTTCGAAAACAAAAAACAATTAGAACACAAATGAATTTATTCATATAAAGACTGATTTCTTCTTCTCTGAATCCAATTTATCTTGCCAGATTTACTAACTTGAAAAATTTCAAAATCGTTGTTTTTCCAAGTTATTATCCATGAAGAGTTCGTAAAATAATTTAATGGATTATCTGTCATTTTTAATTCTTTAATTAATGATTGAGATTTAAACAATTTAGGCATAAATTTAATGTCGTTTAATTCTATTTGTTTTTTATTAACTGAGTTTTTATGTGATTTATAACTATAAAAAAAATCGAATGGTGAATTTGAAATATTCTTTCCTTCTATATTTAATTTATCAAGAATTCTATTATGATCATTTCCCTCTACAATCGAAATTCTATTAAATCCAAGATATAGATGCTTTAATTGTTTTAATATGTTCAATTCTCTGATAGTAGATATCTTATTATTTCTGAGATCTAAAAACTTTAAATTCTTTAAATTATCTAAACCTTTGATTTCAGATATTTGATTATAGCTTAAATCTAAAAATTCTAGAGTAGTAAGTTTATCTAAACCTTTAATCTCATTTATTTTATTA
>JAHQWY010000199.1 GCA_029856445.1 Promethearchaeia archaeon | reverse complement strand
TTTATTGATTTTTAGGAATTCAATTTCTTTTTTTCTATCTCTAAATTGATCTGGGAGCATTTGTGGTATAGTGTCTATTATTGGATACCAACGATTACACTCATTACAAAATAATAAACCTGATTCAATTTCTGTTTCCACTTTTACTTTATTTAAAAAATATAATTCAGGAAAGATATTTTCAATATTATAGACATCATGTTTATCCAGAAATTCAACGATTTTTTGTTTAATTCCTTTTTTTATCATATTAAAACATTTCATACTATAAGCATTTTTAGTTCTATCATAAATATTATCTAGTTCATTTATACTTGAAATAATTAATTCCAGATAAGATTTTAAGGGTGTTTTTTCTATAGTAATGTTATCTTTTATTAACAGTAATTCATTTTCTTCCGATACTTCAATTGCGTTCTGTTCTTTTATAAATGCAAGATCTCTCCTTTCATATATGTCAATAAATGCTTGAAATTCTTCAGTTTTAGTTTCAAAAGAAAATATAAATAACTTTAATGGAAAAAATTTATCAATGGGGCATGCTAATATATCAAATAACCATGGTTTCATGAATTTTTACACAATAGAGACTTTTTATATAAGGTAACTTCTTAATTGTTGAATTAATTTGTCAATATTTCTCTCAATTTTTTTTCTCCTTTTCTTGAAATCATCAGATAATTTTTGATAAGCCGCTCTGGAGGGTAATCTGCCTCTTTTATATCGAGAATCTAAAAGATTTAAACTATCATTAACACTAATTCGTTCTGCTTCTAGAAGATCTAACCTTTTTATCACGTTTTCAAAAGTAATATTAGTTTCTAATAAAATCTTTTTAAAAGGATTTATTTCTTTTAGTATTTCATCTATTTTTGAAGTATTTTTATCTAAAATATTTTTGTAATTCTTTTTCGCTATTTTCTTTCTTCTTGCGCTTTCTTCTGCTTGTCGTATTTCTAATATTAAAGCATTTTTTTCTTCATATAAAGAAGAAAATTCGCGGATTTCATTAACTGGAATAAATTCTCTCTTTAACACAATCGTATCACGTTCTTTTTTTCTTGCTTTAACAGTTAAAACATAAATTGAGGCAATAGACGATATTATTATCATAAAAATTATAGGTCTAAGGAGCAAATCGAATAAATCAATTGTAAAGGTAAATTGGATTACCATATTTTCAAAAGGGGTAACATAATCCGATTTATAAGTTAATATAATATTACCATGTGATTTTTTTATAGTTTGTGGAGCTTCGGTAATATGGTTAATTTTATCACAACCATCTATGATGATTTTTACAGTTTGAAGTCTTCCAAGAAATTCAGATTTAGTTGTAAAAATATCAAGTTGTACTGATCCTTGAAACCAGTTTGGAGAATAGTATTCGTCAAAAGGTAAATAATATTCCATATTAAACTTATAAGAGGTATGAGGTATTAATGTGATACGATTAGTTTTGAAATTAATTAATAGTTCTTTCGTTTCCTTATTATCGGAAGACCCGATTATTATATCCAAACTTCCTAGGTCGTCTGTTACTGCTATATCTTTAGCTTTATAAGGGATATTAACTGTAACATTGTTATAAGAGAGAATTCCTAAATTTTCGATTGTAAACTCTTCTTTTACTTTAAATATCCCCCATGGTGAGACGTAAATTTCTCTATTAGTTTCAATAATTTCCATCTTTGATAATGTTGTATGAGAAAAATTAATATTAATATACTTTAAATTGTTTAAATTTTCCATATATGGTGTGAGTATCAATTCTCCGATCTGTGATTCTATAAAAATTAGTTCATAACGTATAAAGTATTCTGGTTCTTCATTTTCAAAACCCCAACCACCATTGATGTCGGCTGATTTTTTTGGTAAGTAATAGTACGATTTAATATCTCCTTCCGCTCTATATGGTAATACTGGATATGCAAGGCCACTATAATAAATGTACTGTTTTTCTGCTAGAGCGAAAGTTATAAGGTTTTTATATTGATGCAAAAATTTGATAGATTTCGATTGATGTGGTAATAAAGGAGAATCGAAGTATATTGCAAACATTTCATAATCACCTATAACCATATATGAGCGTTCAGTATGCAAAGTATTACCTTTATCTCCAGTACTTTTAAAATAGATTAATTCATCGACATCAGCTAAAGGAATTCCAACCATAATTGAAGTGATAGGATTATCATTGAAATTTTTAATCGTTAATGATTCTTCAAAGGAAGCGAAACCATAACCAGTTAGATTAGCTACCCGAAAAAGGTTGGTTACCAAGATATTTTCCGCACCCTCCAAACTGGCTGAATATGTTGGTTGTTGGATATCATCATTTTCCATATAATCAAATTCTGATATAATCGGAAGGAGGGACAAAAATATCAGAGCGATTAGGAAAATTAATGGTGCTCGTACTTTTTTCAACATAATCTGATTACTTCTCTTTAAAATTATTTAAAAATAATGAATACCGTTTATAAAAATTTATTAAAATATATTTTTAAAACTTTTATATAAAATTTTAAATTTTTTCGGTTATTATTACATTTAATAATTCTAATGATGTTTTTTTATTATGTCAACCAGACGATCTCAATCTAGGCGTAAGAAGAGAAGAAGTGGAAGTACTCCTATGCCTATGGGAGGAGCAGGATTAATGCGATTTTTTGAAGATAGTTCAATTGGTATCAAGGTGGGACCAATAAGTACAATTATTTTATCTATAGCTTTAATTATGTTAGTTATATTAGCGCATATGGGTATTTTCGAGTGGCTTTTTACACCTGGTGGGGGGGGTTAATCAGAATATTTAATTATATTTTAATTTAAATTCTTTACTTTCTTAAATGAAAATATCAGAATTTCAAAAACTAATTAAAAATCTTTATTTTGAACAGGATAACTCAAGAGGCGTTAAGAATTCTTTCATATGGTTAATAGAAGAAATTGGGGAATTAGCACATCTTTTAAAGAATCAAGAGATCGATAAAATTAAAGCATCGGAAGAATTAGCAGATATTATTGCTTGGACAACGTCTTTAGCAAATTTATTAGATATTGATCTCGAATATGCTTTATTCAAAAAATACCCTAATATGTGTATAAAATGCAAATCTAATCCCTGTGTTTGCGGGAAAGAAAAATAACTTTGTATAAAACCTTATAAAAAATTAGAAAATCCTATAAACCGTCAAAATTTCTAAAAAATATTCTATTCTTTCACGAAAAACATTAATTATTTTATATGTTAATAGTATAGAAATGAGCCTTGCGAAAAAAAAAATTTGGATAGATATTGAACAACCTAAAACTGCGATTATGTTTCATTCCTTGATTAGGAGATTTGAAAATGAAGAATCTGATCTTCTAATTACCGCTCGAGATTATGATTCAACATATCAAATTTTAGATGACTATAATACAATATATAAGAAGATTGGTAAACATGGAGGGGAAAAATTAGAGAATAAACTAAAAACCTATATAGATCGATTGAAAGATCTTCTTCCTTTAATAAAACCATTTTCACCTGATTATTTTGTGACTTTTTTATCCATAGAAGGAACACGAATAGCATATGGATTACAAATCCCATCAATTGGGATTAATGATGAGCCACGCAATATTGCTGTGTGTAAATTAATACATCCTTTCATAGAGAATATAATAACCCCAAAATGTATCCCTATTGAACATTATTTAAAGCTTCATGCTGATCCAGAGAAAATAATTCGCTATAATGGTTTGGATGAAATCGCATGGTTATCAGAGTATAATCCTAATCCAGATGTATTGGATAAGTTTGATTTAGAAAAAGGTAACTATCTATTAATAAGAAGCGAACCTGCTCATGCTAGTTATTTTATCGACAAACTTAACCCTGCTGAGACATTGATAAGCAAATTTGTCCCACCTATTTATCAAGAATTTCCTAATCATAAATATATCCTTTTAGTTAGATCTGAAGAGCAAAAAGGATTTCTTCTCAAAAAATTGAAAGAATTAAGAAAAGATAAAAATATCATTATTACTCAATACTTACCAAATATGGTTGATTTGTGTTTCTATGGATCTCTAATTATTAGTGGTGGCGGGACAATAGTAAGAGAATCAAGTCTATTGAATGTTCCTAGCATAGAGTTCTTTCCAGGTGATTCTGCACCTCAGGAGAAATTTTTAATAAAGAATGGATTTCCTTTAGAACATATTAAAAATGCTGATGAAATAAGTAAGCGAGCAAAAGAAATACTAGCTCAGGGACCATTAGCTGAAAGATTTAATATTAGATTAATTAAAGAAAAAATTAGTCAATATGAGAATCCAATAGAAATTTGCTTTGAATTTGTTAAAAACAAACTGAATAAAAACTAAATTTGAAATTGTTTCTACAAAATAGAGGAGTTTCCAATAAGTATTCTCTCTAGTTTAAAAATTTTAAATATACTTTTTCAAGTTTCTTCCCAACTGAATCCCATGTATATCTTTTTATAAAACTTTGAGCCTTTTCTATCAACGCTTTTTTTTTTGACTCGTCTCTCAATAAATTAACAATTTCATTAGCCAGTTGAGAGGGATTTCGAGGGGGTACAAAGATCGCATTATTTTGTAAAATTTCTTTATAAGCTGCCATTGATGAACATACTACAGGAGTACCACATGCAATTGCTTCAATTGGGGTTAAACCAAATCCTTCTGAAGCGTAAGAATACGTAATAAAAACATCGCCCATTGAATAATAATGAGGTAGTACTTGCTCATTCACAAAACCGACAAAATGAATATCCTTGTATTTAGTTTTCCATTCTTCATATTTTTTTTCCATCTGAAAGTCAGGTTTCCCACCAATAACCAAGTTAAGATTAGGTATTTCTTTCTTAGCAATTTTGTAAGCTGCAATGATATCATCTACACCTTTATAGAAGGCAATTCTACCAATATACAAAAGAACTGGACCTTCTATATTTAATCTCTCTTTTAATTTTTCTGCTTCTTTTGGATATGGTTTAAATTTTTCTTCTATCCCATTGTAATGAATGTAAATCTTATCGCTATCTGCTTTTGGCACAAAATATTTTATCTCTTTTTTAATAAAATCTGAAACGGTAGTTATCATTGTGGCTCTTTGTACAGCTAATTTAATTAAATATCTCTCTAAAGGAATTTTAGTAAAACTTGTTTCAAAGGGCCCCATATCATGAATAGTTGTTATGAATTTATTTTTTCCAGATAGAATTATAGGTAAAGTACCTTTTGGTGCATTTCCATGAAAAATATTGAAATCATAACTATTGATATATTTAAAGGCTTTCAGCATAAATTGAGGTGCCCAAAGAAAACGTCTTGGTATTAAATCAAACTGAATAATATCAGGATCATTGAGAGCATTATTCCATTTACCAGTTATTAGTTTAACATTATGACCTTGTTTTCTCAGATAATCAAAAATTCCTCTAAAACTCTTTCCAGCCCCATCTTGAGTGTCTGGGGCGATAGTAAGAGACACAAGACAAATATTTAATTTTTCCATAATTAATTTGAAAATTTTGTATTTATAGAGAGAAGATATTATCTTAAGTTAGTTGCTCATATCCATCTTCCTTAACTATAATAGTTTCTTCAGTTTGAGCCACAAAAACTCCTTTTTTCTCCGCTAATACAAAATGAGCTTGTAACTTACCTTGTTGTACTAACTCCTGTAGCCCAAATGCAACACCCATCCTGAACTCTTTACCTAACCATCTTTCAGCAAAGGGTAAAGTTTTATAATTTTTATTAACATACCCCAATAGTTGCTTAGAAGCTTTTCTACGTAAAGGAACTCTCCCAGAGTACGGATTTAACTCATATATATGAGAATATTGTGTATTATGAACAGATCCTTCACCTGTACTAGCAAATATTTCTATCGAGAATACTTCACCTTCCTCCATTATATCTCCTCCTTGTGAACCCAATTCAGGTAATTGTTTTTTACCATGAACAGTCCATCTCTCAATTTGATGACCACCGAGTTCTTTTATTGGATTGTATTTAAAACCCCTAACAATATCTTCAATTTTTTTCCCCAAATCTCTTGTATTTACTTTTGGTTTTACCAACATTTTTGCTGCGTCAAGAGCGACCTCTGTAGATTGTACAATATTTTCAAGAGATTCGTCTTCATTGAAATTTATTGTAAATGCCGTATCGACAATATACCCTTCGATATGCACTCCTAAATCAATTTTAACTAAATCCTCTTCATTAATTATTAAACCATCATCTTTTAAAGGTGAGGTATAATGAGCAGCAATATTATTTATACACAAATTTACGGGAAATGCACATAATCCGCCTAATTCTTCAATTTTTGCTTCAGTCATAGAAACTATTTCCAATGCACTTGTTCCTACTTTAATTTTTGGTTTAATATCTTTCTTAACATTTTGCGCTATTTCTCCTGCCTTTCTAAGTGATTCTAATTTGATTCGATCTTCTTCTTCTTTTTCTAATTCTTCCTTGCTTTTTTCTTCTTGAGTTTCACTATTTGATTTTTGATTCTCATTCATTAAAATTACTAATGTGGATTTTGATAAAAATATTTTTTAAATAAGTATTAACTTTTATACTAAAGTTAACATTAAAATTAGATCAAAAATAAGAATAATTTTATAATATAATTTTATTATTAGAATATTAAACATCTACTTATTCATGTTGATTAATTTTTGAGTGAAAATATCGCTGAACTCACTGACTTGTTACGTCAAATGGAAGCCATAAATCCTGACATTCAGGGTTCAGCCATCGTGAGTGTTCAAGGCCTTCCAATTTGTTCTGCACTTGCGAGGGACGTTAACGATGGTATAGTTTCAGCGATGAGTGCTGCTATTCTAAG
>JAHQWY010000198.1 GCA_029856445.1 Promethearchaeia archaeon | reverse complement strand
AAGGCGATTACTGCTTCTTACTTATCAAAATCTGTTATGGGCTTAGAGAGTCAAATTCCGGATATTGTTATCCGACCAAAGTATGTAGAAGAGATACGTAAAATTTTGGTATATTGCACCCAAGAAAAAATAGCGGTTAGCCCTGTTTCTGGTGGATTATCGGGGGGTTTTGCTTGTCCAACGATAAAACCTGGAGGAGTTCTGCTCGATTTAGGGAGAATGAAACGTATCATTGAGATTGATGAAGAAAATCGCTTTTGCATCATAGAACCAGGGGTTACTAATGGTGAACTTTGGGCTTATATGCACAAATACCATCCTGATTGGGCACCTCCAATTCCTGATGGTGCACCTCCTGCTGCAACTGTTATGGGTGATGCGATAGATAGAGGCTTTTCCCTTTATACTTCTAGTGTTGGTCCACAAGGAGATAACTTCATGTGCGGAGAAATAGTATTCCCTAATGGTGATGTTGTGCGAACAGGTTCTTGGGCATTACCAACTGCCAAACCATTTTATAAATATGGTTTAGGTCCTGATATGTGGAGCTTTTTAATGGGATCCCAAGGTTCACTTGGTGTAATAACTAAAGCTGCAGTTAAGATTTATCCACACCCAAAATTTAAAACGGTAGTCGTCTGGGGTATGGATAATCCGTACGATATGCAAAATTTAACTCTTGAAGTTGCTAAACAAGAATTTGGTATCTCACACCACACTGTAATGGTCCAAGGAGGAAATTACCCGATTGTGATGGCACGTTGGCCCAAAGATAAGATACCACATGACTACGCTTTCTATAAAGATATAGGAATCTCTCAATGGTGGATGAATTGGGAAACATGGGCACAAACTCAAGAAGAATTAGATTATGCTACTAACAGAATCGATAAAATGGCAGAAGATTTTAAGAAAAGAGCAAAAAATCCTGATGCAATTATAAAACAACAACTCCATCCCAAACAGATCGCAAGCAGGATGAAAAAACCAAATAAGATTGCTATTCCATATAGCTTCTGGGAAGCAGGTTTCTTATTTATTACATGGTATACTCCATGGCCAGAATGCGCACATTTCGCCGAGATGTATACAAAAGCTATGGAAAAATATGGATTTCCACCAGTAATGTGGATTGCATCTATTGAGCGATGTAGACAAGCCATATGTATGCCTATCGTTTGTTTTGATAGTAGAGATCCTAAAAATTTTGAGAAGGTTCAGGAATTAAATAGGGAGACTACTGAATATGCGTTAAAACAAGGGTGGCTCAATTATCGCCCTGATCCATATATTCATGTACAAGCATACTACCAAGCTGCAATGTACTGGAAATATTTGAGAGCTTTCAAGAAACTCGTAGATCCCAATATGATAATGCATCCAGGAAGACTAGCTCTTCCATAAATAATGGAGGGAGATAAAAAATGGCAAAAACAGGAATGAAAAGATTAGAAGAATTAGAAAAAGATATTTATAAATGTATTCATTGTAAAGCGTGCAGATCCGCTTACAGTGGTGAACCAGATAGAGAAGGCATTGGTGAATTTGCTGGTAAGCAAGGAACTGTACTTTATGAAGGTATAGTAGATGCTTGTCCAGCTGGTATTGAATATGGGTGGGAAGCTTTTTGGAATGCAGGTAAAATGTGGATTGCTCGTTCTATCTTAAATGGTGACTTAGAATTCAATGAAGAAGTTCGGGATGTTATTTTACCATGCATTACGTGCGGCCAGTGTTCAGCTCAGTGTGAAAATAAAATTCGTACTGTAGACATAATAGAAGCTTTAAGAGCTGCATGTATGGAATCTGGAGTACCGATGATCGATAAGCACGAATTAGTCGATAACTTGGTGAAAGAACGAAATAATCCATATGGTGGGGCTGCGGCTGAACGCCTAAAATGGGCTAAAGACGCAGGCTTAGAAAAGTTTATCAATAATAAAGATGCTAAAATTGCTTATTATGTAGGATGCACCGCTAGTTATCGCCAAGTAGAAGTTGCTATTGCAACTGCAAAATTATTTGAACAACTAGGTATGGATTTCACATTAGTTGATGACGAAGTATGTTGTGGAAGCCCATTTTTCAGGATTGGAGCTGTCGGTACAGCACAAGAATTAATGAGAAAAAACCTTGAAGCATTTAAAAACGTAAAAATGGTTTACTTCAGTTGTGCTGGATGCTACAGAACATTTACTATTGATTATCCAAAATGGATGAGCGAAGATGAAAAACTTCCTTTCAAAACGCAACATGCATTTGAGCTTGTGGCAAGATTAATCCAGCAAGAAAAAATCAAATTCAAGCCAAATAAGGAATTAAAGGGAAAAGTTGTTACCTATCATGATCCTTGTCACACAGGGAGACATTTCGCAGTTGATATGGAACAAGAGATGATTGAGAAGTCAAGTAATCTTATGATAGAAAGTAGGAAAATTAGAGACGCGATTGAAGAATGGTATGAAGTTCCACGTATTATTCTTAGGAAACTTGAAGAAGATGTAGGTATAGAGTTCAAGGAAATGTATCGTATAAAGCTTAATAGTATGTGTTGCGGAGCAGGTGGTGGAGTAAGGGCGGGATACCCTGAATTTTCTATTAAAACTGCAAGTCTTCGATGTGATGAGGCGAATGCTGTTGGAGCAGATATTTTAACGACAGAATGCCCATTTTGCTGGAGGAATTTGTCCGATGCGAACGAACAGTACGAGCATGGTATGGTCGTTATGGGAGTTCTTCAAATGATTACCGAATATAATCTTTTAGATATATTACAAAATCCTAATGAGAAAGATTTCTTACAACCCTCAATTCGAGAGAATATGGAAGAAGTTTTAAAAGAAAAACCAAAAAAATGAGCAATTTGCTCTATTATTTTTTTTGATATTTATTTTTATTATATATTTTTTAAGATCAATAGACTCTTAGTAGTAAAATAAGTAAGATTTAAATTAATAATTCGTGTAATTCTACTTTAAGGGTACAATTTATTTAATCAATGTTTTATAATTCAATTCAAACTAATATTAAGTGATATTATATGGAATCGAAAAAAAAAATAAAGAAATACGTACCGTTGGTTGTATTCATATTGATGTTGGTCTTAATATTCTCCTTATTTCCCTTATACCTTCCTACAACGCGAAGAGAACCAATTCCAGGTGATAGAAAAGCTATTATTCTCAGTAGTGCAAATGACTTCCATAAAAGTGAAGGAGAGGATGATTTTAATGATGGTGAGGATGCAAATTTTAGTGCTGAATCAAGTAACTGGGCATGGAGTAATCAGACTAATGGGTATGGAGGACCAGATAATAATTATCAAAATGGTCATGATGGTCTTCCCGGAGCTTTACAATTAATTGCTCTTGCAACTGGTTATGTTTATTTGGAGTTTGCTTATAATTGGACTAAATTTTATCCTTTGTTTGAATATGCTACTTACAACCTTTCAGCTTGGATTAATATCTCAACCTATTCAGGGTTTCCTGTGACAATAATGGAACCGGGTGCGGGAGTGAGAGTAGGATTACGTTGGCTGAACTCGAGCAATGATGTAGTAAGAACTGATTGGTCAACGGGGATATATGATACATTGGGTCAATGGGATTTTTTAAGTGTGACGGGTATTTGCAATAATTCCACTGGGAATGTAATAACACAATTAGAATTAGTTTTATCTGTCGAAGGAATCATGAATAGTGGTGAACAGGTGCTCTTTGATGATGTGAGAGTAGAACGTTGGATTTCAGTCAATGTAACAAATCCCATAAATCCAATTCCTCCACCAGGAAAAATAAATTCAGACGGCTTCGCAGCACAAGCACTCCAGGTATATTGGATTTTAAAGAATCATGGATACAAAGATTATAATATCTTATTAATGCTCTATTTTAAAGATGATATTGATGGTAAAATATATATAGATGGACCGACTGATGCTTTAATTGGTGCTTCCATTGATATAGCAAACGATTCTGTGAACGCTAGTAGATTTAAGGATGAATTAGATGTTAATAAACCTAATTCTTTTGCTTCTAATATTACAGAAAACGACCAATTAATTATCTATATAGTAGATCATGGTTCAAATAAAATATTCGGTGATGGTAATGCAACGTTTCATTTTGAAGCAGATGACAGTTATATAACAGAATTTGATTTTTTTACTCTCGTAAATCAAATTACTTGTAAAAGAATGATGATAAATATTGATATTTGTTTTAGTGGTAATTTTCTTCAACAATATCCGAATACCTGGTATGACCTGCCTAAAACCACTTTAATTACATCGACAACAGACCTTTTTTCGTGGTATTGGCGAGATACCAATAATGCTGACGGTTTTGCAGGATCCTGGTTCTTTCATCATTTTTGGGATCAATTAAATCAAAATAAAACTATAGAAACTGCTTTTAATTACGCTAAAGATAAGATCCCTTCAGGAGAAATGTTAACAATAAACGATATTCAATCACCTTTAATGCAGGACTACTTAGGGATAAGTGACACTTGGAGTTTCAATAATACGCCTCAATTATAACTCCTTTCTTTTTTCTATAATTAATTTTTATATAGATTATATTATTGACAGATTCTAACAACTCATACTTTTCTAACTTAAGTTTATATGAAACTTAGAATTTAATCTAATTTAATACATTATTAGTATGGAATCACAAATGAGTGCTATGATCCCAAAGAGAACAATTAATATTGTACTCCTGGTCGTCATCTGTTTTGTCAATTTTACAGTTCTTATTTTTCCTCAAACATCCTTAAATAAAATTAATATTGATGATGTATTGGACGTAAGAACATTCATAGATAGGATTAAATCTGCTAATAATGATACATCTCCACCTGTTATCACCTTTGTTCAACCAGATACCGACAATATAACTATTAAGGGTAAGTTTTATGATATAATTGTAAATGTTTTAGATGATAATCCTCCTTTACCTGGAAATGTAAAATTGGAAATTTCAAATACTAGTTCTTCACTTTTTAATGGTTCAATGAGTTTAGTCGACGAAAATGAATGGATTTTCTCATGGGGTAATATAACATCATACCCAAACAAAGAAATATATGTTTTCAAAGTAGTAGCTAAGGATTCTTCTACAAATGAGAATATAGGTATCTCTGAGGTGAGATATGTGTATGTAGAACAATCAAAATCACCAGGTGCACTAAATGTCTTATTCTATGTTATTGCAGTTTCAGTAATAATAGGCGCTATTTTGATTTATTATAATAGAAAACGTGCCCACCCCTCATCTAGTGCTAACATAGAGCGAGTTAATTTCTAAAAACTATTATTCTCTCTCTATGATACACTAGGAATGTTTTATAATAATCCTAAGAAATGTTTTATGTAGTTTTAAGTAGATCGTAGGTTTTAGGATAAATCAAACAGATTATTTTTTATTTCATAAAAAATATATGTCAAGATTTTCATTTATTACAAAATAATAAAATTTAGTTTTTTGGAGTTATCTTAATTTGCTTAATGTAGAACAGAAGTCTGCTTATCCGTATATTACTAAATTTAAAAAAGAACCATTTTTATCATTTATTAACATTAAAAAAAGAAATATAGGAAATTTTTACCTAAGAGACTTTAATAAATTAGTTACGTTCTATAATTACTTCAAGGATAATTTATTAGATGAGCCTGACGTAAACCTAGAAAATGTTTTCTGGTTTACATTATTAAGAAAATATATTAAAGAAGAAAAGAAAAAAGTTAGAAATGAGATCTTTAGATATATTAAAAAGTGTGAAATTAGACAAAATGAGCAAATAGGTTTTAAATTTTCACTGAATCCTCAAAAACAACCCGATATTTACTCAACTTATTTAGCATTAGGCAGTTTGAAAAGTTTAGGACTTTTAAAAGAATATTTTACCTCTGAGGGTCAGAATCATATTAAAGAAGAGATTAAAAATTATATTATATCACTTAGAAAAGGAAATTCATTTTTACATTGTCATGATAAAGATTGTGAAATTTGTAAGGAAATTTCTGTAACAAGGACTCTTTTTTATGTATTGGAAATTTTCACCCTTTTAGGAATAGATATTCGAAATAGCAAAGACCAATTCCGGTCCTATATCGCTGATAGTAAAAAAAAGACGGAAACATTATTCTATAGATTTTTATGCTTGAAATATTTGGATTTTGAATCAGAAGTTAAAGATAAAGAAATTCAGTATCTTCTTCAGTTTCAAAAAGAGACGGGGGGATTTAGTTTTAATCAAACAGAAAATCTTAATGAAACCTTTTGGATTGTTTATACACTTAATGTTTATTCATGGTTATTGGATTATAATCCATCAGGTGTATATTTTTATATCAATTCTAAAATAAATGAGATTTTAGCAGTTAAGAAAAATTGGACAAGTATTCACTTGATGGAAACTTCAAAAATGATAATCCTTTTATCCTTTATCTGGAAAAAATTTATTGAAGAAATAGAAAGGGTGTTGTTTAAGGGATTAGAAAAAGAGAATTATATTGATCTTAAACAGTTAAAGACTACATTTGGATTATCCAATGATATTGAAGAAATCATCTCATATATTAATCTCAATTATAATTTCAATATAAGGATTTTAGATAATAATAATGAATTCAAGAATTATGTTCGAAATCTGAGTAAAGGAAAACAAGAGTTCATTCAAATGTTCTATAGTCAAGTTAGTACAAAAAGTATTGTTTCTCTTTCAGATATGTTTAAGAGATATAGACCTACAAATTTTGAACATCTCAAGCTAAAAGAAGATATTTTTCCAGTAATTAAAGATATGATTTCGAGAAATTTCTTTAAAGGTGAGATTAGACCTAAAAAAGTATTCTTGGCTAAGACGAAATATAATTTCAATTT
>JAHQWY010000197.1 GCA_029856445.1 Promethearchaeia archaeon | reverse complement strand
TATATCAAATACATTTGAAAAAATTCCATTATTAGGGCCAATAAAAATATAATCTGACTTGGTTTTCAAGGCTAAAAGTTCCCTCGATCCACCAACTCCAGGATCAACCACAATTATAAAGATACTTCCTTTAGGAAAGAATTTGTATGTAGTCTTTAATATATAAGATGCCTCGATTATTGAATAAGGAGTAACATAATGTGAGATATCAATAATTTTTACGAGAGGATTTATGTTCATAATAACTGCTTTCATAGCAGCAACATAATGCTGGCCTTTAGGCCCAAAATCAGTTATTAATGCTATAATTCTTTCCATTTTTTTATAAAAGGGGTGGATGAATTCTTCATAGAAGAATTTATTAATATAATTAAATGAACACATCAAGAAATTCTCATAATAAAAATTTATGAAAATTTCTCTTGCTTATATTTCTGATCTATTTTGTAAAAATCCTCCAGAGCTTTAGATTTTAACCTAAATTCCTCTTCTTTATCGAATTGAACTAATTTTTTTGATATTTCACTTGCTTTTCTGTAGGAAGTATATGCTGTATGAAAATCCTCATTTCTTAAAGCATTTCGTGCTTCTTGAACTATCCTTTCTCTTTCTTTTGAAAATTCTGGAATTTGTTGAGAAAAATCTCCCTTTTCTTTTAATGAAGCAGCAATATCCGTAAGATATAATTCTTTTGCTACTTCTGCTGCTTTCAGATATGATTTTGCTGCTTTTTCGTATTCTAAAGATTTTATTGCAGATTCAGCTGTTTTATACAAATCAGATATTTTAGCATGTTCATCATTCTCAATTTTTTCCACAAGTTGTTGTGCAATCTTTCTTTCTTTTTTATCTCCGCTTAACATAAGTTTAGTTATATCTATAATGTTATTCTTCAGCGCTTCAGGTTGGAGAATATCAATCAATGGTTCTAAATGTTCAAAATAAATATCTTTCAGTATAGATTCAAATTCTTCCTGAGTTTTGTTCAATATATTAAGGCTTGGCATCTCTAGTGCTTCAACTGCTTCTTTAAGAGAAGAACGAAACTTTTCTGGTTTATCTTCCTCAGACATTAACAAGCCTATTATAATTGCAGAAGCTCTTCTAACTAACTTTCCTTTTAATTTATGAATATAAGAAAAAATTCGATCTTCTTTTAATTTTAGTAAATTATAATCATTTTTTGAATGATCAAGGTTTAATCTTAAAAATAAATCATTAGTAATTTCAAAACGCGATTTTCCTTCCTTAAAATAATACCCCAAGATTTTATAATCTGAATCTGTTGGAAGTAATACAACAAAACAGCCAGTTGGCATCTTAAATTATGCACCTCTTAATTATATAAATATAAATGAGTTATGATAAAAAAATTCTTGTAGTTTAGGATTGACTAGTACTAATTATTCTATTGGTTTCTTCTCTAATACTTTGGATAATATTTAGTAATTGAGCAAAATAAAGATTATCAGTAACTGCTTTTGATGCTTGTTTTATTGTATCAATAGCTCTCTTCTCTTCTTCTGTAATCGTTTCAATCGATTTTTTATCCCAGAGTTCTTTTATCTTATCATTAAAATCTTCAGATAATTCTTTTAGACTAGTACTTGATTGAATTCGAAATTGTTTTAAAACTTCAACAATGAGTCTAATATTTTCAGTCATTGATACTGTTTGTTCCGAGAAACTTTGACTCATTTGGTTAATCGCATCACTCATTTGGTTGATTTGAGCAATTGTTCCATCTAATGAACTCATAATTTGATTAATTTTTTGAATCATCTCATCTAATAATTGTTCTGCCAATTATATTTCACCTATATTATTTTTTTTATATATTTTTATTCTACTACTTCTTCTTCTTTGAGAGATTCTTTCAATATTTTTACAGAATCGATTGCTTCCGATAATAATAAATTCACAGTATCTTGATTAAGAATTCCCTCAGAAAGATTTGAAAAATCTTCGAGTTTTTTAATTAAATTTTTAAGGGCATCTAGCCCCAAACCGTCTTGTATTATTTTTAGTTCTCTTGTTGTTTCTGCTCCTATTTCCTTCACCGCATCAATGTGTTTAGTCTGAGTAAGATTTATTTCATTAGAAAATTCTTCTAATTTATTAGTTAAATTTGAAATTTTTTCTTCAATGTTTTTATTGAGTTGGTTAAGTGAATCGTTTAACTGCTGTATTGAAGCGCCTAACTGGGCAATTCTCTTATAGATATTTTGAAGAAGGTCAGTTAACATCTCAGCCATAGTAAATCATCTTTATAATTTTATTTTCAGTAATTTAATAAACTCTCTATTTGTTTATTCAATTATAAATATAACAGATTACATCAATAAAAAAATATTCAATAAGAAAATATTTATCTTTTTTCTTATTTAATTAGAATATAAACACAAGCAAGATTAAAAGCCATCGAATGAATTTATAATATATAGGAGAAACAACAATAAATACTTTGGAAAGGTAAGTTTATACTTCTAATAATAAGGGCCATTTGCTTAGCCAAAATTGGAAAATCATTCCCATTTCTAAATTGGTTATCAAGGTTTTTGAGTACGCTTGGCCAACAAGCGCAGGTCTTATAAATGACCTACAGACATACAAAAATTTATTCACTAAGTGTCTGTAAAAAGTAAAAACCTGAGATCCGGGGTTCAAATCCCCGATGGCCCATTTTATTTCAATTTAAATAGATTATTCGTGAAACATCAATTTCACGTTTTTTTGTATATTCGAGAAAAATATCTCTATATGTATTTAGGTGTTATTTTAAGAATTTTGGAATAAAGTGCAAACAATAGGTTAAAATATCATTTATTTATCTAAATTTGCACTTATTAAGTCAAGAAGCCATCTTTTTATTTGGGTTAGATTTTTAATAATTCCAGGTATTAGATTCTCAGGAAAGTTTTGTTCATGGTTTAATCTCTGAGCAGTCTCCATCCATTTATTTAAGGCTAGTTGTACAAGGCTGGCACCTTCCGCTTCCATGAAAATGGGAATAACAGCAGCAGATTCTCTAGCATCACCAATTGCGAAATAAACTCTACGATTATTCCCTTTTAGCATAACTAAGTTAGCACATTCATCAAGTTTTCTCTCCACTAAAATGCTCTTTAAGATCTGACCTTTCAAATCTTGGTTCTTTGATGCAAATATCTCCTTTCTTTTCTTAAGAGTAGGCTGAATTTCTGTCACGACTTTATCCCCTGTACCTTCTGGGCTAAAGTATTTTGTAATTTTAAGAGAATCTCCAAAAGCTTCTATAGATGTAAATTTTTTAGTATTTGAATAGAAAACAGCTTTCGAACCAGCTTCGTCTTCACCAGCAGATAATTTTATATAAATATTTCTCATAGCTACAGAATTACACGTATGATAGGCTATTTCAAACAACTGTCTGGGTAATAAGGTACCATAAGGTTCTTCTATATGTTTAGAAAGCCATTGCGAACTAATAACATCGTTAAATTGGGATAAAAGTCGGTTTTCCATAATATTCGCTAGAAATTTTTAAATATATAGTTAGAACAAATTTTATTAAAATATAGTACTTCTAGTTTTTAATTATTTTTATTTCTGATTGATTAGAATTTTTAAAACTGTTGAAGATTTCTATTTCTGAGTTATTTGTTTATAAGCTTTTTCAAATCTTTCAACAGCAAAGATAATATCTTCTTTTTTTGAGCCTATTGCGGCATTCATGACAATATATGGAGTTGGATAATTTTCACAACAAGTGCCAAATGCATTGTCTTTTGGATTATACACCCGAGGACCAGTGACTCTCAGATTATATAACGCTCCACCAATCGCAAATAAATGTTCGTCCTTTAGGTTTTCAAGAGATAAAGCCACTGCTACAGGATTATAAATTTCTAATATTCTCTCGTTTAAATTCTTCGCTACAATTGATAATTTATCTTCAAGCAATTTTCTGTTTTGTTGTTGTTCCTCTATCAACTTTTTATAACCACTAGTTCCCAAAGAGAGTATAGATATTAGAAAGTTGACAACTGGTGTAGCTGATGCTCTTCCAGCGTAAGTTTGGCTGATTTTATTTATATTTTCTTTAATGGGAGAAGCAATCAGGGCACCACCAACGGGAGTAAGAAAATTTTTATCAGTAGATTGAATTATCGCATCAACTCTCCCAGCATCTATGGCTGAACGAATTAATTTCATCCATTCTGGACTTTGAACGCCATAGGCATTAATAATGATATGATTAAGGTTTTTATCACGAGCTAATTTACTAATTTCTTTTAAATTATCAGGTTCTCGAGGTGGAAAAAAACTAGTAACAGATATTATCGCAAAACAATCATCATCAATATTAGTCTTTATATCCTCAATTGGAATCCTTACTGCATCCCCAAAAATCTTGCCTTTTATTATTTTAGATTTAAGACCTAAGAATTCTATCGATTTTAACAATGAATTGTGGTCAATTTGAGGAACTAATACAGTTCTCTTATTATCTGAATATTTTTCATCCCCCTCTGGTCTCAAAGCTCCTAATGTTAAGGATAAAGACATCCCTGTGCATAATGGCACTACCATTACTTCTTTTATATTTGGCAATCCTAAATTTCTTAATATATCTCTTGCTAAATAATTAGAGATTTCATACATGATTGATGCTCCAGGTGCTTTAGGTTGTGGAGCTGTTAAAAATCCGCTTCTTCCTACTCCATGACAAAATCCCGCAGAAGTCTGTAGATGAAGTTTTGAAACTATCCTTGCCTCTCTTTCTCCTACTCTAGCTGCATTACTATCTTTATCAGTGTCCATATTCGAAAGAGTCTGCAGGAGAAATTCAATTTGCTCGTCATTCCAAGGTTCTTTCGGAACACTCTTTTGTTCAAACAAAGTTTTTATAGGTTTTATGAAATTATTAAGTACGATCTGCCCTCTATCTAGCATATTTTTAGGAATAGAAGAATTTTGAAAAAATTCACTTATCTTGTTAAAATTAACCAAGCTTTATCACTTATCCATTCATACAAAGTAAATAAAATTAATAAAGCATTTTGTCAAATAATTCTTTTGATATTTTTAAATTAAAATAAATTTAGGAAATCAGAAAAATTGTTCATAATATTTGTTTAAAAAAAAGTAAAAACTAGATGAGCATTCTGGGAGAAAATTGGCGGCCCTCGAGGGGAATCGAACCCCTATCCCTCCGCAGGATAACTGGGTTTGAAGCCCAGTGTCAGAGACCACTCTCACCGTCAAGGGCCCTAGCTATTCGAAAACCTTAGAAACAGATTCTCCGTTTTCGAATATTTTATTTGCTTTTTCCATATAAGATGGAATATCAATTTGTTGGGGGCATTTTTCAAGACATTCTCCACATTCTATGCACAAAGCAGCAGCGCCTTCAACTTCTTCACCCTCAGCTTTCCTTTTTTCTAAATCTTCATTTGTTTTTGCCATCCTACCATAGAAAAAAGCTATTCTAGGTTTTCCCCTATCACCCCAATAATAGAGATCATTTACCAATCTTAGAACATTAGGGATATTGACTCCATTAGGACATGGAAGGCAATATCCACAACTTGTACATGGGACTATTACATAATTAGTATATGCTTCACGCAATTGAGAAATCGTTATTAATTCTTTCTCTGTTAGGGTATTTATTCCTGAATTTTTTGCAGATTCGACATTTTCCACAACTTGTTGCATAGTGCTCATCCCACTTAAAACTACTGAAACTTCTGGATGGTTCCAAACGAATTGTAAAGCCCAATCAGGCATACTTCTTTTAATTTCAGATTTATCAAGAACTTCCTTAATTTCTGGTTTTCTCTCTAAAACCTGGTCAGGAATTGCTAATTTTCCTCCACGAATTGGTTCCATAATTATCAGAGCAATGCCTTTACTCCCTGCATATTGCACTCCCTTAGTACCAGCTTGATATTTAATATCAAGGTAATTATATTGGATTTGACAGCAATCCCAATTATAATAATCGATAATTTCTTTAAAAACATCATAATTATCATGAAAGGAAAAACCTATATATTTAATTAAGCCTTTTGTCTTAGCTTCTTCCATTTTTTTGATTAATTTCAGGTCTTTAATCTTCTTTAATCTATTTCTATTTAATCCATGAAAAAGATAAATATCAGGTTTGGTTTGCAATCGTTCAATTTGTTCATTGAGAAATTTATCAAAATCTTCTGCTTCTTTTATCATCCAGAGTGGTGATTTAGTTGCGAGATGCACTTTTTCACGGTATCCTTCTTTTAAAGCTTTTCCTACAATAATTTCACTCTGTCCATTATGATAAGGATATGCTGTATCAACATAGTTCACACCATTGTCAATTGCATATCGTATCATCTTGATAGCTTCTTCTTCATTTACTTGTAATGGATTAAATACTGGTAATCGCATCGCCCCAAATCCGAGGGCAGAGACATCCCAACCAAGTGAACCCATTTTTCTATACTTCATAATAACCTTTTTTATTGTTTTTGATATAATTAATGCAAAAAATAAATAATTCTAATTGAAGTTTATTTTTTATTTATATTAGTAAAAATTATCGTGTAAATATTGTAACGTCTTAAAATTTAATCTCTTTTAAGTAGATCTCATTTAAGTGATTTCACTAAATTTGAACTGTTCTTTTTTTTATAAACAAACAACTGCTATTTTCATAAAATAATAAAAAATATGGGGAAATAATTTGAGTAGTAATGCAGATCTCACGATTACATTAGATTTATTTGAATGTCCATTTTATTCGGCTTGTTCTCTTCCAAAAATTAGCTTTTTATGTAGAATTCCAGAATGTAAGTCCTGTTCAGAATATTTTGCTAAATTAGAAAAAATAAAATGAAAATAATTTCACTCCAAGAATTTAGATTCC
>JAHQWY010000017.1 GCA_029856445.1 Promethearchaeia archaeon | reverse complement strand
GATGAAATTCATTCTGAAGAAATCAAATTACTAATTGAACAGGGTAATCAATTGGCAGATAAGAAAGCCTTTGAAGAGGCTTTTAAGTTTTATGAGAAAGCTTTAAAAGTAAACGAAATAATGGAAGAACCGGATGTAAGAAATAAAGATCTAGTTAAAGCAAGCTATAAGAGAGAACTTGTCAATAAGGCAAGGATAGAAATTGAAAATAAACAATATGATATCGCAATTGAAAATGGAAGAAAAGCTGTTGAACTTGATGAAAAATTTGTAGAAGCTTACCATTACATTGGTGTAGCTTATAATTACAAAAAGAAATACGATGCAGGAATAGAAAATTTTCAAAAAGCATTGAATTATGATAAAAATCATATTAAATCCTGGAATCTAATTGGATTGGCATATGAAGCTAAAAATGATTATGAAAAAGCTTTAGAGAATCTAAACAAAGCGGTAGAAATCGATCCTACCTTTTCTAAAGGTTGGTATAATATTGGTAATATATATAAACAAAAAAATGAATTTGATAAAGCAATTGAAAGCTATAGTAAAGCAACGCAAATTGATCCCCAATTCGCAAAAGCTTGGTTCTTTATGGGGAACACGTATTTTGATAAGAAGGATTATAACAATGCAATTATAAATTTAGAAAAAGGAATAAATCTGGATCCAAATCTGGCTACGGAAATAAATCCACTTATTAAAGATTTAAAAAATATAATTAAAAAACTTGATGACAATCTTTCTATGTCCTTTATCAATAAATAAATCTGTAATTTTTTTGCTATTTCTAAATATTGTTCAATTCAAAAAACAATATTTATATTAAAGATCATAACGGATTGAACAGATTTATAGATTTACATTTATTAATTAAATTTTGTTCATTTTCATCAATATTTTTATTACCCAGTATTTTGCCGTATAACAATTTCTAAAAGCGGGAATTGAATGGGGTAAGTTTATAAAGTTTTAATACCTAATATACTTAATGCTATCTAAATTGAAAAAAATTTAGAAGAAATTAGCATAATTTAAACAAGTACAGAAAAACATATATACAGGAGATATAAAAAAGTTGAATCGATTCCCCTGTGGAGTGAAACATAATTTCAACAATGGAGTTATTTTTACTGAAGATAGAAATAAGTATGATTGGAATTGTACTAATTGTGAACTGAAGGAAAGTATAAAAGCTGGAAAGAAACTTAAAGATTTTAAAATGTCACGCAAAGTTACATGTCCATTACTAACTTACGAATAATTTTGGTTATTATTTTATATTTAGTCTTTTCTTAAATGAACATTTTTTTTCATATTCAATTCAAGAAGGGAAAGCTTACATCAACATTGCTCTAAAAAATTTAGGACTTAATGTAATTTTTGAGAGAGCTGGAAGCATTCCGAACCATTTTTCCCCAACATACCTGTCATTGCTTGTATTGTGTTTTGAGAGATCGTGATTTATGTATGCTTCATATATGTATTTCCTGCAGGTCTTATTTTCCTTTAATAATTTTGTATATAACCGCCATAATGTTTTTACATATGAGCTATCATTATAGATAAGGTATTCTAACGCATTTCCATTTTTGAAATAAGGATAAAGTATTCGTTTAACTTCCTTATCATATTTCTGTAGTTCAGAACCGCTAAAACTACTTCCACTTTCAAATAGAGGTTTAACAGTTTTAGAAGCTATATCTGCACACGCCACCCCTGGAAGCAATCCCTCATAAAAGAAGGCAGTTACAATCCCAGCAGCTTCACCAAGGATAAGAACACGATCATGTGAAAATCCCTTAATTGGATGTTTAGAAATCTCGCCGACAATAGCACTAGATAAATTGTATGATAATCCCTCGACAATTGGTTGAATAGGTTTATAATTTTTTAAGATTCGCTCTAATTTTGAAATAATCTCTTCTTTAGATTGCCCATGTTCACCCAAATAGCCAGCAGAAACTCTTTCAATTCCTTTATTAAAAAAAAAAGGGCCATTATGCGAAATCTTAGGATTTATATGGAATGTATAGTTAAATTTTAAATTCTCATTAATTTTGTCTTCATTTCCATATAAATGAACGTAAACTCCTGTATAAGAATCTGGAACCCCAAAACCAAGTGATCGCTGCAATTCAAGACCTCGTGAACCTGTTGCTAAAGCCAATAATTTAGTGTTATAAGATTCACCTTTAGCATTAATTAGTTCCAAATGATCCGTGTGTCTATTAACTTTAGAAATCCTTTCATTAGATTTAAAGGTTCCACCATTTTGTTCAAAATTGTTAATTAATTTTGCTACTAAATTTTCTGTATAGCTTACATTTCCTAAGGGAACTCCAAATTCTGTGGAATCTATTACACCATTTAATTCATCACTCATATAGTTTGAGGTTGTATGAGTAGTTGGGAAGAATTCTCTATTATGCCAATCAATTTCTTCTTTAATAAAAGGTCTATTATGTTCAGGAAAGATATTTGTCCTTATAGGAATTTCTTTTTGATAGTTCTGTGCTTCAATAAGTAGTGTTTTTGCATATTTTGAAGCTTTAGATCCAAAAGTCGCACCTGAGACTCCAGCTCCAACGATAGTAATATCAAACATAGCAAATCATTAGAGATTCAAGATAAGAATTACGTTAAAAAATATTTGTATAGTTTTTAATTTTTAGATTTAGTATATCTTATATGATATTAATAACTTTATCAGCAATTCTATTTAGATTTACTTCAGCCATACCTAAGGGTACTTCCTTATCATATAGGACTACAATTAATAACGGGTCAAGTTTCCAAGGGATATCAATTATCTTGGAGACAATTTTTTGCCCATTCTCCAAACGAGAATATATCTCTGGTAGAGTCACCGCACCAACCATAAACCTAATCTCTAATTCTTTTAATGAATTTACCAATACCTCGTTTGGTAATGACGTATAGATGACATTCCCTTTTGTTGAGAGAAGGGCCGCTCCAATTATCTCACTTTCGTACATAAGGTCTTTAAATACGTCAATAACTTTCTTGTAAAACACCTTACTCATATAGATTTCTTCTTCACCTGTAATTATTGTATCAACCAATTCATCAAATTTAGGCTCTTCAATTTGTTGGTAATCTTTTACTTTTGTTGTATCAGGAAATAATTCAAAAAATTCATCTGCTATTCTTGATAATCGAGAACTTACAAATATGATACTCGCACTAGAATCAGATAAAATAGTAAAGATAAAATCGTCTCTCACAGTAAAAACAAATCTCAGTTCACTCATTTCAAGTATTTCAGGTGTTTTTTTGGAAATAACATTCTCGGAAAAGGAAAATATAGCTGAGAAAAATGGTGTTATCAAATTTACCTCTATATTTTCAAAATCATTTGTAAAGTTCCGATTATATATACAAACACCTGTTTTCTTTAAGATAAAAAGCGAGTGAATTTTCATTAAAATAGATCCCTAATGAATCTTATAAGTTAAATTAAAGGCATTTATTCTTATAAGTATTTTTAATTGATAAGATAAGAGATTCTAATTTCTAAATAGTATCTTTTTTACCTCAAAGTTCTATAATTCGTTCAATATCGTAATTTTATCTCCATAATCATGATGTTTAAATAAAAATTTTAATTTGATTTTATTGAGAAAAAACAGAAATAACACATACAAAATAGGCAACTGGATACGGGTTAGGTGATGAAAAATTTCTGATAATGAATTAGAAAAAATACGACAGAGAAAAGCAGAAATGCTTATGAAGCTACAATCAATGCCCAAAGGAATTGTTAACATTAAAAATGAGGAGGAATTAAATAAATTATCACAAGAATTTAATGACAAGATTATTGTTATAGATTTTTGGGCTGTTTGGTGCTCCCCTTGTAAAATATTTGCCCCAATATTCGAAAAAATTCAACAAGAATATAATCAAGATTATATATTTGCTAAAATCAATGTTGATGAAAATCCAATAGTTGCCCAGCGTTATGGTATTTCATCAATTCCTACAACTTTATTTGTTAAAGCTGGATATGCTTTACGTAAATTGGTTGGAGTAGTGAATTATACTACCTTAAAACAAATTCTCGAAAAATTCAAAGATAATTAATATTTGAGTTATTTCTTGTTATAATTTCATATGGTGAGTAAATTATGAAATTCACCAAGCGAAATGGTTTAGGATAGCATTATAAGGGCATACGTTCTGACAGGCACCGCATTCAATATAATCTTCTATGTCGTCAGCATCCACTATCCCGTCGATAATATCATAAACTTGTGCAGGGCACACTTCTACGCACTCACCTGATCCCGCACAGAGATTCAAATCGATCTCAACCCAATTTCCGTTGGAAGTCCATTTTTTTATATTATGCATAGAAATCAAGTCCTTATTGTAAGAGTAAAACTATTTTTTAAAAGAGCAATTTACTTTAAAAAATAATTATTATATATCATAATTTTTAGGAGGATTCACGATGGAATTAAGCAATCTATTTAGTTCTGGAAATATTGGAAGTGTTCAAATTAAAAACCGTATTGTTAGATCAGCCACGTTTTCACACATGGCCGAGAAATATGGGTATATTGGAGAAAGCTTTTTGAAAATGTATGAAGAATTAGCACAAGGGGGTACTGGATTAATAATAACAGAAGCTACTGCTGTTGATCCTGGTGGTACTGGTGGGCCTTATCAATTGTGTTTATATGAAGATTCCCATATGTCAGGACATAAAAAATTAGTTAATTTGATACATGAGTATGATAACACGAAAATTGCCATCCAAATTCAACATTCAGGTCGTTTAGGTGATCATCCAAAATATCCTACCATTGCACCTTCACCGGTTCCTTATAAAGAGACAGGAATAACACCTAAAGAATTAACATCTAAAGAGGTTGAGCAATATATAGAAAAATTTGTGAATACTGGATTGAGAGCTTATGAATGTGGGTATGATATGGTGCAATTACATGCTGCTCATGGATATTTATTAAATAATTTCATCTCACCTTATACAAATATCCGAAATGATGAATATGGTGGAAGCACTCAAAATAGAGTAAAAATCTTAAAGGACATTTATAATAAAATTCGGGATGAAGTTGATAAAAATTTTCCCATAATCATAAAATTCCAGTCTCAAGATTTTATACCCAATGGAATAACTGAAGGAGAAGGGATTGAAATCGCTAAAATTCTTTCAGATATTGGCTTTGAAGCAATTGAACCTAGCGGTGGTACAAGAGAATCCCTTTATTTCACGAAAAACAGTCTTCCTAGTAGAAGTATTAAAAAAGAAGAAGATGAAAATTATTTTCTTCCATTTGCTAAAAAGATTAAACCTTTCCTAACGAACTCAGCATTAATACTTGTGGGAGGAATACGCAATCCACTCACTGCAGAAAAAATTCTTCAAGAGGGTTATGTTGATTTTATTTCCCTATGTAGACCTTTAATCTATGAGCCTGATCTTCCCAATCGTTGGAGAAATGGTGATTTATCACCCGCAAAGTGTATAAGTTGTAACTCTTGCTTTGTTACTATGGATAAGGGACCTATTTATTGTGTCACTAAACAAAATCTTGAAAAAAGAAATTAATGATAAAAAAACCTTAGTTTGAAAACCAATTTAGTTCGAAGAGTGATTGTACGTGGAAAAAAGTGTTTATTCAGACCATCTCTTTCAGTTTAGAACGGTAGAGAGGAAAAAACTAATAATCTCACTTTCGATAACCCTAATAGTTATGGTTTTGGAAATTATAGGAAGTTTTGTTACTAATAGTATTGCGCTCCTTAGTGATGCGGGACATATGTTTACACATGCTTTTGCTATTGGTATAAGTTTATTAGCAAATTTCATCACAAGAAAACCACCATGTCATCATAAAACTTTTGGTTTATATCGAGCAGAAGTGCTTGCTGCTTTTATTAACGGTTTATTTCTCCTTCCTATAGTAGGATTTATAATTTTTGAAGCAATAGTTCGATTTTTAAATCCGCAAGGCGTTAATGGTTTTTATATGTTAATAGTAGCGTTTATCGGACTTGCAGTAAATATAGCAAGCATTTTAATACTTCAGAGTAGTCGTGATACTAGCCTAAACATTAAGAGCGTGTTTTATCATATGATTGCAGATGCAGCATCCTCCATTGGAATTGTGATAGCTGCATTTATTATAATGTCAACGGAATTTGTGATTCTTGATCCTATTGTAAGTTTAGGGATCTCCATTGTAATTATATACTGGGCTTATGGAATTTTAAAAGAATCGGTTCGCATTCTACTTGAAATGGCACCTAAGGGAATGAATATAGATACCATTAATGAAGATTTGAAAGCTAATTTTCCAGAAATTAATCAAATTTACGACACTCATCTGTGGACAATCATCCCAGAAATGCTTATCTATTCAACTCATATTAAATTAAATAATGATATGATAAAAGATAATCAAGAAGATTTTATTTCAAAAATTAATGATTATTTATCAAATAAATATAGAATAATCGAGTCTACGATACAAATTATGCCTGAAGATGCTGTAGAAGCGTGCAATATTTGAATAGCTAACTGCAAGTGTAGTTGAGATTTGGAGATCTCAATTATATTATATGGATTAAAGTCCCATCTCAATAAGTTTTTCTTTGTTTAATCTTGCTCCTTTGTCGCTAATATCATATAATAAAGCATAAACTATCGCGCCTATTGCCATTATAATTAGAGGGATCAAGGACATCTGTAGATTTAGACCCCATTTCGCAAGAGTGGTCTGGTCTGCTTCCCTTGAAGCTACATAGCCCGTGGCAATTGCAACAATTGTAAAAATAAGGGTTTGGAAAAACCTGCTAAATGCAGAAAATACAAGAAAGATTCCTTGATAACTCGCTTCTTCTCTCATCCCAGATTTTATACTAGCATTATCTATTGCTTGAGCGGAAACTACTCCAAAAAGCGTATTATTAGCACCATATCCGAATCCTCCCATAGCAAACGCAATTATTGCTCCTGTTAGATCGCTTACAAAATAAAAAAATAAATACGGAGGACAAGCTATAATTAAACCAATAAGGTAAGTCTTACTTGCTCCAATTTTTTTTGAAAGTTTAATCCAGAGAGGTGCTGAAAATATAGCAATTAAACTAGCTAATATTAGGGGCATAACAGTATATTGTACTCATAGTCCAAGCGCATGCATTACATAAAAATTAATACCAGTAAACGTACATGTCATAGCTGTTGACCATCCTAAATAAGCAATAATAACTGCCATCCAATTTCTATCTGTCAACACCCGAGGTATCATCTTTAAAAAGGGAGAGTAACTTTTCCCCGATTCGTCTAATTCTGCTCGAAATTTTTTCATTTCATCAGGTTCACGAACAACCCATAAATAGGGCATTGTTAATATAAATATAAAAATAACAATTACAATCACCATATCAAGATAAGCATTGCGATCATCTGCGCCTCCAAATATGGCTAAAATTATAGGAAGGAATCCTGTAGCTATTAACATTCCTATTATAGACATAATGGTTGAAATACTTCCAACTTTCGCTCGCTGTTTAGCATCTCGAAATAAATCAACACCTAACGCATTTCCATTGACAATTCTAATCGTACCAAATGTTTCTTGAATGCACAGTATAATACACAGCCAAACGGATGCAATTATAGCGGCATCCATATTTATCACGTTCCCATCAGCATCAACTTTTATATTAGAAACTGGGATGAAAATCAATATTAACATTATTGGGGAAAGTAAAGCTCCTATACATATCCAAGGAAATCTTTTCCCATATTTTCTAGTAAATCTCTTGGAACGATCGCATAAATAGCCTATAAATGGATCATTTAATCCATTATTTATAGAATATATTAGAAATACAATAGACATCAATGACCAGGGAATCAATAAAACAGAAACAGCAAAAAACTCTATTGTATTCAAAATGCCCTGGAATATCAAAATTGAAGTAATCCCCGGAAGGGCATAACATAACATTTTACTAGTGCTCATTTGACCTGTTTTATAAGATTCCGTTGGCTTCTTGAAAGATCGTTCTGTAATAAATAATTCACCTTACATTTTGATTCGAAATTAACTCAATTTCTTAGATATTCACATAATATTGACCTAATCTTTGGTGTACATAATTGGAATTCAATTGTAATTATTTTTTAATTTTTTAAATTAATAAAGCTTTTCAATTTATATACAATTATCAGCCAAAAAAAATAGGGATATATAAGATAGTCAGTAGGTTTAATTATGTTATTAGCTCATTGTAATTGACATACCTGATAAATATTGTAAAGTAATCTTAACATTTGCTTGATTTAAAATTATTAGATAAATATTTATATAATTTTATATCTCAATATCATTAATAAAAAAATTGATCTTATTATAATTAAAAGAGGTAGAAAAATGTCATCTGAAAGGAAAGTAGATCCTTTTGCCGCCTTGATACTTGTGTTAAGTATTATTGGTATTATTCTGGTTGCCACTCAATATTTTGCTAGTTTCTATTTAGGTGGGGGTTACTATAGGCATTCTTGTTTGGACTGTGAATATGCTACTGATGGTGATCTAGCAGCGCAGGTAATGATGATAGTTTTATTTATAATTCAAATAATTATTGTCTTAAACGACTTACTCCCAAATAGATTTATTGATAAAGATTTAAGTGTAATTGGTTTAGGTTTAGCATTTTTGACAATGCTTTTCGCAATTATTGGGATAGCTTCATTTGGCGCAGAGTATGATGAATTCGAATGGTGGCCAGAAACCGGATTCTACGGCGGGATAGTGGGGGGTCTACTGAACGTAATCTTATTTTACTTAAAATATCGAAATAGATAGAAATAGAAATCCTGTTTTTTTTTCCCTTTTCTTTTACATTTGAAAAAAATTTATTTAATTCTTTTATTTATTCCTATAGTAAAGTGAATCTTGTATCTTTTATTATTTTTAACTGCGCTTTAGGTATTGAACTAGTTTCCCGTTATTTCATAGTATAGATTGTTTCATTTCAATTCTTTTTGGTATAATCTATCTACTCACTAATGAATAAAATAAAAAGTAATAATAAAATAAATTAGATTTATTCCTCTTTATACGCTTGTTCTCTTAATTTTCTTCTAAATACTTTACCAACAGCAGTACGCGGTAAAACGTTTAAAAATTCAACATGTCGTGGATATTTATATCCAGCCATTCTTTCTTTTGCCCATTCGATTATATCCTTCTCTGTAGTTTTATCTTTGTATTCTGGTTTAAGAACTATATATGCTTTTATTGTTTCTCCAATGTTTGGATCGGGTGCTGGAACTACTCCTACTTCTAAAACAGCAGGATGTTCATATAATTTTTCCTCAACTTCTCGAGGCATAACTTTATATCCTTTGTACTTTATCATGTCTTTTGTGCGTCCCTCGATGTAAAAGTAACCTTGTTCGTCCATGCGGGTAAGGTCTCCTGTTCTTAACCATCCATTTATTATTGTCTTTTCTGTTTCTTCAGGTTGATTCCAATAACCTTTCATTATCTGAGGTCCTCTAATTAGTAATTCTCCTACTTCTCCTATTGGAAGTTCTTCCAAAGTTTCAGGATTCACAATTTTTGCATCAGTGTCGATTATTGGTACACCAATACTTTCAGATTTTATTTCAGGCATCCAAGAAGTAGCTGTATGTGTTATAGGCGACGCTTCGGTGAGCCCATAACCTTGTCCGGGCTTTATGCCTGTGACTGCTTCCCATTTCTTAGATACTTCTAGAGGAAGTGCAGCAGAACCAGCACCAGCAGTTTCAAGGCTAGATAGATCTCGTTCTGTAAAATCAGGAGAATTAACAATCATCTGGAACATAACAGGTACTCCAACAAATCCTTTTACTTTATAATATTCAATAGCTTCTAACACCTCAGATGGATTAAAAGATGCAAACATAACTAACATTGCGGCTATATGCATGGCAATAATAACAACTGTAAAACCAAAAGAATGACACAAGGGCAGAATTGATAAATTTACACCAACACCAAAAACACTAGGTTCATCTTCTGCTGGTTCACCTCCCATATACATTGCTGAGAGTGCATCGGCTACTAAGTTATTGTGGGTTAGCATTACTCCTTTAGGTAATCCGGTAGTACCACCAGTATATAATAAAGCAGCAACGTCATTTAATGGGTCAAATTCGACTTCGGGAGGTTTGGGAGATTTACCATTAATGAATTCTGTTAATGTAATTGTATCTTCCTTTTCTTCTTCAGTACCAATTAAAATCACATTTTCTAAATCAACTTGTTTTCTAACCCGTTTTATTGTTCGATATTGATTCATATGGATGAAAACAGTATTAATATTTCCAGCATCTCTAATAATATGAACAACATCTGATTCCTTAAGGAGAGGATTTATAGGAACGACAGCAGCGCCTGTTTGCATAATACCCAGAAGACAAAATAAGAATTCTGGACAATTGCTTGTCATTACTCCGACTGCAGCACCTTTTTTAATACCGGCTTCGTGTAAAGCATTTGCTATTTTATCTGCAGTATAAATTAATTCTCTATACGTGTACTTTTTATCTGTCGGTTTATAGTAAACACATACATTATTAAGATATTCTCCTGCTCCTTTTTTAATAAATTCATGTACAGGGATAGGTTCAAATTTTATTGATTTTGGCACATTTTCTGGTCTATATTTAAACCAAGGACGATTTGGGTTTTCAATATAAGGTGATTCGTTTTCAAAATCTAACACTGGTTCCCAATTTGAATAATCTTTCATATTAAATACCTTTTTTTTTATTTATTTTTTTTCTCGAATTTTATCTTGAGAATTTATTAAGTTAAAAAATAACTCAATTTTGTAATGAAGAATTCGTTATATATATAAAAGTGTTTTTTTATGAAGTGGTAAATTTGGTAAACCTAATTTTATATAGAAGTTTTAATGTTTGTATTAATTCCATTTTACATTATAATTAAGATTGGATTGGATATATATGAAAGATTTTAAGAATAAGAATGGATTTATAACGGGTGCTGCAAGTGGAATAGGTCGGTCATTTGCACTTGCTCTAGCAAAGCGAGGGATGAATCTTTATATTACTGACATCAATATTGATGGTCTTGAAAAAGTAAAGTTAGAACTTGAAAAAAGAGGAGTAAAAGTATTTACGGGTAAGTGTGATGTATCCAAATATGATGATTTTGAAAAGGTTGCTAATGATTTTTACGAAAAGATGGGAGAAGTAGATCTTCTGATCAATAATGCGGGAATTTCTATTGGTATGGATATGCTCAATATCGATTTAGAGGTTTGGCAGAAAGTAATAGATACAAATTTATCGAGTATTATTCATTCAATAAAGGCATTTTTACCACGTATGGTAAAAAGAGGATCAGGACATATTGTAAATATAGCTTCAGGAGCCGGAATATTAGGTATAGCCGAGCCAATTCCGTATATTGCTTCAAAATTTGGAGTCGTAGGTTTATCAGAAACGTTTTTTGCTCGATTAAAAAATCTTGGTATAAACGTATCTGTTATTGTACCTGCTTGGGTAAAAACTAACATACTGGTTATTGACGCAGATAAAATTCAATATCCACCGAAACTTTTAAAAGATTTTGGCAAAGAAAAATTAGATACAGCTTATACGACGTTGATGGATACAATTGCAGAAGGAGCAATCTCACCCGATGATGCTGTAGAAAAATATATAGAAGGAATAGAGAAAAACCAATTGTATGTTTTTGATGCTGATTTTTATTTGGAGCTCTTAAAAGTGAAAGGGGAGGATCCAAAACAATATGAAAATTTCTTAGTGGAAGGATTAGTGAATCGAGGTAAAAAATTTAGAGAGCATTTTCATAACCTTGGGATTAACATTGAAGATTACATGTAATAAATTCTAATAATAACAAATATGCCTTGAAATGAAAATATAATTGAAGAATAGGAAAAACTTGAGGGGAAAAAATTTTTTTATAACAGGAGCTCTGCTAGTGGTAAAATTAATCCTTCAGTAATATTTAAGCCTAAAATAAAATAAGACTAGGTCAACTAGAATAAATTAAAAATTGGAATTATGGTTTTATTAATACCTTTACTGACTCATCTATTTTACATTGAGTTTCAAAAGCTTCTTTAGCCTTATCCAGTGGAAATTTGTGAGAAATAATTTTTGATTGATTTACTTTTTTAGTTTGAAGTAATTCTAGAGATTTTTTGGCTTCATCTGAGGTGAAACCAAATGATCCTATGATATTTATTTGCTTGGCAACCAGTTCTACAATGTTGAGAGAAACATTACCTTCAAATATACCATGAACCACGATCCTACCCGTGTTTACACTTGCCATATTGATAGCTTGCTGAAGGACGATAGGACCCTTATGTTCTTTCATATAGCCTACACAGTCATATATAATATCAACTTTAGGCATTTTCATTTCAGGAGCTTGGGGTAATGGTATAGATTCAACAAGTTTATTTATTCTTATTCGAGGATTTGTTTTTCTTGCATTAACGACTTCATCAGCACCTAACTGTTCTGCAATATTTAAGCGATGATCTGATAAATCAACTACAATAAGTTTATTTATATCAATATCAAGAGCTCTCAAGCATTCAACTAAACCAAGTCCTATTGCTCCTGCCCCAAATATGACAACATTCTCTCCTTTAGAAGGTTTTCCTTTCATCATCGCGTGATAAGAATTACTTAAAGGTTCAAGTGTCGCTCCTTCTTCATATGAAACCTCTAATGGTAATTTAAATACATTATCATTTAGAAAACAGGGAACAGGAACATATTCTGCCATGCCACCACTAGTAAGTGCTACAACTCTATCCCCTTCTTTTATTCCTACAACTTTAGTTCCTACTTCTTCTACTACACCACTATATTCGTGACCAGGTATCCCACCCTTTTTTAAATATCTTAAAAGGATCACAGAAAACATATTATATTTATACATATGCAAATCTGAGCCACAAATCCCACAAGCTTTAACCTTAATGAGAATTTCGTTATCTTGAATCTTTGGTTTTTCCACTTCCTCTGTTCTGATATCTCGTGGACCATAAAAAACTGCTGCTTTCATTCTTTCTAACTTTCAAGCAAATTTCATTTCGAATAATTTACTGATATTAGTGTGTTTATTTCGAACCTATTTATATTTCTAGGTTTCTTGATTCGAAATTAGAACCAAAAATAATCTTTTTATTTTTTTCAGCTCAATAAATATTATGAAAGAATTTAAAGGTAAAGTTGCTGTTATCACGGGAGCGGGAAGTGGTATTGGTTTTGCATTAGCAGAACGGTGTGCTAAAGAAAGCATGAAAGTAGTATTAGCAGATATTGATGAAAAATTCTTAAGAAAAGCAGATAGGAAGATGAAAAGGTTTGAAGCGGATGTTATTACCGTTTTAACTGATGTTGCAAAAGCCAGCAATATAGAGGAGTTAGCAGAAAAAACACTTGAAAGTTATGGAGCAGTACACTTATTGGTCAATAATGCGGGAGTTGGTAATACCAAATATACATGGAATTATACATTAAAAGATTGGGAGTACCAATTGGGAGTGAATCTTTGGGGAGTAATTAACGGGGTTAGAATTTTTACTCCAATTATGTTAGAACAAGATGAAGAATGCCATATTGTAAATATATCATCGATGGAAGGATTATTTTCAGGTTCTGGTCCGGGAGGTGCGATTTATGGTGTTTCAAAACATGGTGTAATCTCATTAAGTGAATCATTACGAACTGACTTAGAAATGAAAGAAAGTAAAGTTAGAGTGTCAGTTGTATGTCCGGGATTTGTTAATACAAGAATTTTATTCGGTGATACTCATCGTCCGGAAGAATACCAGAATCTTCCAACTGAACAAATTGAAGACACAAGAGGAGAAGATTACTTAAGAAGAATTGTCGGAACTGTTGAAGAAGGATCAAAACAAACATCAATCATGCCACCTAAAGAAGCTGCAGATATCATATTTCAAGGTATTAAAGAGGAAAAGTTCTATATTCTAACGCACAAAGATGCATTAATGAAACGACTAGTTAAAGAAAGATTTGATGAGATCCTTAAGGAGTTTGAAAATTAATTATAATTAGGCTTTTATTAATACTTTTACAGATTCATTAGTTTTACACTGAGTTTCAAAAGCATCTTTTGCTTTCTCTATAGGGAACTCATGAGAGATAATCTTCGATCGATCAAATTTTTTATTCTCAAGCAATTTTATACTTTTTCTCATTTCTAGTGGGGTAAATCCGAATGAACCTTTGACTGTTACTTCTTTTCCAACCATAAAGGTTAAATCCAACCTTACACTCTCTTCGAATACACCATGGACTACGACAGTACCAGAAAACTGTCGAGCCATATTAATAGCTTGCTGGAGAACTAAGGGTGCTTTTTGATCTTTTATATAACCCACACAATCATAAATAATATCAACTTTTGGCATTGGTATTATTGATGGACGAAATGTAGGCATAGGACCGACAATTTTTATTATTCTTGAAAATACATTTTCTGAATTAGCATTAATAATTTCATCAGCACCTAACTTTTTTGCGAGATTTAGACGAGAGTCGGATAAATCTATCATAATTAGTTTATTCGGTTCAATATCAAGTGCTTTTAAACATTGGATTATGCCGAGACCTATTGCTCCTGCCCCAAAAATAACAATATTCGCACCATTAAACGGTTTCCCCTTCATTAAAGCATGATAAGAGTTTGCTAACGGTTCGAGTGTTGCTGCTTCCTCGTAACTAACACTAGGAGGTAATTTATAAACATTGTAACCATAGATAATAGGGACAGGAACATATTCAGCCATACCTCCATTTGCAAGTGCAACAACTCGATCACCAACTTTATATCTTTTAATATTCTTACCTACTTCTACAATTACACCACTATATTCATGACCGGGGATTCCACCCTTCTTTAAAGGTCTTACAAGCAGCGGTGTATAAAGATTTAATTTGTACATATGTAAATCGGAGCCACAAATCCCACAAGCCTTAACATTTATAAGAATTTCATTGTCTTGAATCTTAGGTTTTTCCACTTCTTCTGTCCTTATATCTCGAGGACCGTAAAAAACTGCCGCTTTCATTGTTCCATTCAATTTTTTAAATTATTATCTGATATTAGTGAGTTAATTTCAAACCTATTTATATTTCTAGTTTTCTTAATTCCTAAAAATAATATTTTTATTTTATACAGCTGAATAAATATTATGAAGGAATTTAAAGATAAAGTTGCAGTTATCACAGGAGCAGGAAGCGGTATTGGCTTTGCTTTGGCAGAACGGTGTGCTAAAGAAGATATGAAGATAGTTTTAGCAGATATTGATGCTAGATTCCTTAGGAGTGCAAAAAGAAAAATGAAAAAAAAAGGGGCTAATTCTATTTCGGTTCTAACAGATGTTTCGAAAGCCAGTGATGTAGAATTATTAGCAAAAAAGACCCTTGAAGCATATGGAGCAGTTCATCTACTAGTTAACAATGCAGGCATTGGGGGTACTAAGTATACATGGGATTATACTCAAAAAGATTGGGAATGGCAACTAGGTGTGTGTCTATGGGGTGTTATTCATGGTGTGAGAATCTTCACTCCTATTATGTTAAAACAGGATGTTGAGTGTCATATTGTTAATGTTTCTTCAATGGAAGGACTAATTAAAGGAAGTGGTCCGGGTGGTGCAGTCTATGGAGTTTCAAAACACGGATCGATATCTCTGTCTGAAACCCTGCATACTGATTTAGAAATAAAAAAAAGTAAACTCAAGGTTTCAGTAGCATGTCCAGGTTTTGTTAGTACAAGAATTTTTTTAGGTGATATTCATCGTCCAGAAGAATTTCAGAATCCTCCAGATACCCAATTTGAAGATACGAGGGGAATGGATTATTTTGCCAATTTCGGACTCACAATGGAAGATGTATTAAAAGAAACTTCTCTAATGTCATCTGAAGAAGCTGCAGATATCATTTTCCAAGGTATTAGGGAGGAAAAATTATATATTCTCACACATAAAGATTCACTCATGAAGAGGCTGGTACAAGAACGATTTGATAAGATCTTAGAGGAATTTGAAAAATAGGTATTAAAATAAGGAATATTTTTAGTTAAATGTAACAATTATACATCTAAAAATTAATTATGAAGGATTTTAAAAATAAAGTGGCTGTAATCACCGGTGCTGCTAGCGGGATTGGACAAGGCTTAGCGGAACGGTGTGCTAAAGAAGGAATGAAAGTAGTTATTGCGGATATTGATGAAAAACGATTGAGAAGAGTGGAAAGAAAATTGAAACGAGGAGGGACTGAAACAATATCAATTATAGCTGATGTTTCAAATTCAGATGATGTTAATATGTTAGCAAATAGAACCTTGGAGAATTTCGGAGAGGTCAATTTGCTATTTAATAATGCAGGAGTTGCTATTCCTAACCTCACTTGGGAATATAGATTAGAGGATTGGGAATATGTACTTGGAATTAATCTAATGGGGGTAATTTATGGTATTAAGACTTTTATTCCCATCATGATTAAACAAGGTGATGAATGTCACATTGTAAATACTTCATCCATAGAAGGAGTAATCTCCAGTGGTGTAGGTGGTGCTACATATGGGGTGTGTAAACATGCTCTGATACACCTTACGGAGAGATTGGCTCTTGAATTAGAGGAAAATGGACCAAATATAAAAGTTTCAGTACTATGTCCTGGATTTGTCAAAACCAATATATTCTTATCAGCTCTTAATCGTGTATCCGAAGATCGAAGAAAAGAACTATTAAGCCCTGAACAAAGGAGTGAAGAAAGAGCGGAGCAAATAAAAGAATTAATGGAAAGTTCTCCTATAATGCTACCTGATGAAGTAGCGGATATTGTGTTCGAAGCCATAAAAAATGAGAAATTATATATTTTTACTCATAAAGATGCATATTGGAAAGAACATGTAAAAGAACGATTTGATGCCATCTTAAAATCATTCGATGATTAAATCTTAGGTTTTCATAAAATAGATTTTATTGTTTTTTTCAATCCTTTTTACTTTATTTTGCTTTTCTAAATAAATTAGATGACTTAACGCTTCACCCAGTCCTAAATAGGTATTAATCTCATCTAGATCATCTCCAAAATGAATTTGAGAAATTTTAAAAGGAGTCATTGGTTTATTTTCGATTAAACGAGAAATTTCAGATAATCTTGTTCGGTGATGCTCTTTCATTTCTAATATCCGCTTATGAGAATCGTAAATAACTTCTTGATGGGCAGGAAAGATAATTTTGGGATTTAGAGCATCAATACGATCCAAGGATTCTAAATAATATTTTAGAACATTATTGAAATCATAGCTTTGATAAGATTCAGAGATATCCGCTGGCACCATATAACTCCCTATGTGCGGAGTTATCCTTGATAAAATATGATCTCCTGCAAATAAGTGAAAGGTATTTTCATTAAAAATGCAGATATGACCTAAAGAGTGTCCAGGGGTCCAAATTGTTTTTAATTTGTTGTTGCCTATAATGATTTCCTCATTATCACGTAAAGTTTTGTCAGGTTTTTGATATTTTGTGAAACTTCGCATTGCAGTGAGAAATTTCATGATTCTTTCTCCTTGTTTTTGGTTAACTCCATATTTTATCATTTGTTGTGATAGTTCCTTACCGCTTTTTTGCCGTTCACTAATATTTTCAGTATTTATCATCGAGCTTATACTTTCTTGGGTAAGCTCGTGCATTAAGATTTGAATATCAGGATTTTTTCTCTTTAAAGAATTCATTAATCCTAAATGATCTGGATGTTCATGTGTCACTATTAAGTAATCCACATCTTCAATGGGTATATTTAATTTTTTAAGTTCTGAAAAGAACGTGTTTTCCCAATCAGTAAAATTTAATCCCGCATCAATTAGAATATAAACATCTTCAGTTTTAAATAAATACATACACACGAATCTTAACCCATATGAAGTAGGAAAATCGATTTGAAATCGAAATACGCCATCTATTTCACTAGTTTCAGAGTGTAATTTATACAACAAAATAACCTACTGTTCATTCATCTAATATTTGAAATTAAATTTATACTGCCATTTTTATTTTCGCATTTTCTTTTCTTTTATCCTATCGATGTTGATACCTAATAATTTTATATTTTACAAATTATTAGTAATTCTTTATGAATTACTAAGTCTTTTAATGGTTATATCTAAAAAAAATAAATCTAAATATGGTGAAGAATTAATGATTGAAAATAAATGGGAATTCGAACATATTGAAGTAATTAAAGATGAAAAGAATTTCATTACAACCCTGATTCTTGATCATCCTCCTTTAATGGAAGGAGATAGTAGGATTAATACTATGGGTCCAAAACTTGTAGAGGAGCTTTACAAGGTTTCTGATCTCCTTTATGACGATGACACAAGGGTAATCATATTAAGAGGTTCTAAAAACTGTTTCATAAGTGGCGCAGATTTTGGTCAACCTGAAGGTGTGCCTCCTCCGGAGAGAATAGATTCATGGGCGATTAAGAAATACTGTGCTCGAGAGACAAGAATCTTTAAGCGCTTTAGAGACATACCAAAACCAGTAATAGCTGCTCTTGAAGGTTTAATCATAGGTGCAGGTTTGGAATTAGCATTGAATTGTGATTTGAGATACGCTACGAAAGGTGCTCAATTAGGTTTTCCAGAAGTAGCTGTAGGTATGCTCCCGGGTAATGCAGGTACTTACACATTAGTACGACAAGTAGGAATAGGGCGAGCTATGGAATTAATCCTAACAGGTCAACTTATTCCTGCTCAAAAAGCCTTAGAAATTGGAATGATTAATGGAGTATATGAAGCGGATAAGTTTGAAAGAGGTATATACAGGATTGCTAAAAACATAGCAACAACATGTGCCCCTATTGGGGTAGGGATCGCCAAACAAATGGTCAATTTTGGAGCTTCTCTTCCAATGGATATTGCTCTTGAATTAGATGCCTACGGATATGGAATTGTGTCTTCAACAGATGATTTTATTGAATGGTTTAATTCTATAGCTGAAGGAAGACAACCAAAATATCAAAATAAATAAAATATATAAAAGCAAATTGAAAACTTTATAAGTTAAACATGTTTTTTCAAATGAAATATTTTAGAAAATTTTTTGAATTAATAATTCATTATCTAAAATAGAATAATTTTAAGGAAATTATAATGAGAAGTATTCAAGAGAGTCTAATAACTCGTTTAAAAGTTCCAACAAGGAAAGGCAATAAAGTAATAGCAAGACGATGCAACAAATGCGGAAATATTAGAAATCCCCCAAGAACTTATTGTAATATCTGCCAAGGTACTGAATTTACTGAGGTTATTTTCGGACCAAAGGGGGAGATTACAACCTACTCTTCATCCTATAAAAGGAAAGCGACTGATATACAAAGATTTTTTGGAAATGTGCGGCTTTTTGCTGATAATGGTGAAGATTCTATTGGAGTAGGAGGAATATTTAACGTTAAGAGTATCGATGAATTGGAAATCGGGCAGAAAGTGGAACTATTACCTGAAGAGAAGTATAATATATTTAAATTAGTAGAGGAATAAAAAAATGAGAAATGTAGCAGTAGTAGGTGCGGGAATGTCTCCTTTTGGAAGACTTGATGCACTATTATATCAAGAAATTGGAAGACCTGCAGTAAATGATGCTATTGAAAGTGCGGGAATTGATCGAAAACTGATCGAAAGTTGTTATTATGGCACTTGTGGAGGGGTTGGGGTTGGTCATGAAATCATGAACGAATGCGGAATGATTGGCATTCCAATTACTAGGGTAGTGAACGCATGTAGTTCCGGCTCAAATGCTTTCCGTTTAGCTTTTATGGATATAGCTTCAGGAATGAGTGATTGTGTAATGGCTATGGGAATTGAAAAAATGAAAGATGTTACAATGGCTGTAGTTGGTGGAGGAACACGATATCAGATTGAAGCTAAAGCTTTTACTCACGGTTCACCTACGTCAGGTGGTGGGGGTGGGGGAGGTGGTGGTGGTATGGCCGCAGGTTTTGCTTTAATGGGTAGAGCTCATATGAAGATATATGGTACAAAAGTTGAAGATTTTGCCAATATTACCGTAAAGAGCAGAAGAAATGGTTCAAAAAATCCCAAAGCAGAATTTCAGAATATCATGACTTTACAAGAGGTTTTAGATGATGTTATGATAAACGATCCACTGACCAGATCACAATGTTGCCCTCGAACGGATGGTGCTGCGGCTGTAATACTTATGAGTGAAGATTATGTTAAAAAACATCATATAGAATCACCTGTATGGGTTAAAGGAAGTGCTATGGGAAGTAATTTCGGAGGAGAGAATGAATTGCGTTGGTATAAAGAGACAGGAAGCCCATATCCTCCTGGATTTCTTACAGATTATTTAGTTGCACAGAAAGTTTATAAAATGGCCAAAGTTAAGCCTCAAGATTTCTATGACAGAGGATTTGTTGAATGTCATGATTGTTTTTCAGTTTCAGAGTATGTTCATTACGAAGATTTTGGTTTCTGTAAAAAAGGTGAAGCTTCTCCCTTGATAAATGATGGTGTGTTTGAAATTGATGGTGATCTTCCGATAAATCCTAGTGGTGGCTTATTATCTGTCGGACACCCACTTGGAGCTACAGGAGCACGACAAGTAGCTGAAATCTTCTGGCAAATGACAAAACATAAGGAAGTGGCCAAACGACAAGTCCCAGATAAACATCTTGATCTTGGATTACAACACACACTCGGTTCACCTGGTATTGGTTTTACCAACGTAATGCATGTCTTTTCAAGAGATCTCTAAATTTATATGTTTTTTATTTTCTTTTATTTTTGATTTTTATAATTTCTATTATCTAAATTTATAAATAGATTTCTATCTAATTTTATCTCTAATAAAAATAGAATTACAAAGAATTAAATTAGAGTGAAAAATGAAATGGAATATAAAGACTATAATTTACTAAAGATCCGAGTTGATAGAGGTGTTCTTTTCGCTACAATTGATAATCCGCCTATAAATTTGTTGAACAACGAACTATATGCTGAATTCGGCAAACTAGCAGTTGAAGTTTCTCGTGATGATAATGTAAAAGTAATCGTTTTTGATAGTGCTGATCCTGATTATTTTATATGTCATTATGATGTAAAACTTCTTCTACAATATCCAAGCGAGGCACCTCCAAAGCCTACTCAATTGCATGGGGGGCATCAATTACAAGAAGCATATCGTACTATGCCAAAAATTTCAATTGCAAAAATAGAAGGTAGAGTTAGAGGTGGTGGGAGTGAGTTTGTCTTATCACTTGATATGAGATTTGGAACTATTGGAAAGGCAATTTTAAGTCAGCTAGAAATACCTCTAGGCATTATCCCCGGAGGAGGTGGAACCCAAAGATTACCACGCCTAGTAGGCAGATCTCGGGCTATGGAAATAGTAGTTGGTGGATCGGATTATCCTGCAGAATTAGCTGAAAGATATGGATATATTAATCGTGCTCTTCCACCAGAGGAAATTACACCATTCGTAGAAGAACTAGCATATCGGATTGCATCCTATCCAGCAGAAACAATTGCTGCTGCTAAAAAAGCTGTGTTATTAGCTCTCGAAAAACCTGTTGTAGAAGGTCTTATAGAAGAAACTCATCTATTTAATCTAACATGCTGCTCACCTGAAGCAAAAGAAAGAATGAGTTTGTTCCTTGAAATTGGTGGGCAAACACGAGAAGGAGAACTTGAGGTCTCAAATTGGGTTATAAAACTTAATGAAAACCTTGAGAAAAAATGATTATATAAAAAAAAGGGGTTATGCTCAAAAATTAGAAAATTTTTCATTTCAATATAAGATATGATTAGGCAATAATATATAGTAATAGTTGACTTAAAATTGCATATAAATGTCAAGAAAAATTGATAAAGATATCGAGCAGTATTATGCAGATAGAGCAGATGAATATGATAAGACGTATTTGAGACCTGAACGCCAAGAGGATATAAAAAAGCTTCATAAATTGCTAAAAAATCTATTAAGCGGTCATATAGTACTTGAGGTTGCATGTGGAACTGGTTATTGGACTAAGACAATTGCATCTGTTTCAAAATTTATCACTGCTGTTGATATAAATAGTGAAGTTCTTCAAATTGCCAAAAACCGCGAGATTCCTTCAGATAAGGTATTTTTTGTTCAAGATGATGTTTATTCATTAAATAAAATTCAGAATAATTTTTCTGCAGGTTTTGCTGGTTTTTGGTGGTCTCATGTATTAAAATCCAAGC
>JAHQWY010000196.1 GCA_029856445.1 Promethearchaeia archaeon | reverse complement strand
TATAATTGGTAAAAAATATGGAGCACATAGTCTTAGAAAAAATTCAAATAAAACAATCGAAGGATTTATTGCTGGCGGTGTCTCAACGTACTTAATTGTAATTATTATCTTGAATCTATATTATCCTTGGATGCCAATAAGTATCTTAAAAATATTTTTAATGGCATCTGTTGCCACTATTTTATTCTTATTAGTTGATAGATTTGCTAGGAATATCTCGGATAATATTTTAAATCCAATGTTAACAGGGTTTGGCATCTGGATTATATATATTCTTTAAAGTTTGAGGCTTTATCCACCAAAATATATATAGATAAAAACTATTTGATCTCCATCTTTTAATCTTGTTTCTAAGAATTTATCATGTTGATAACTTCTGCCATTTATAATAATAGACAAATACTTACTAAAGACTCCTTTATTTCCTTTTTCCCAAACTAGTTCTATGAATTTTTCCCCATAGATTTGCCCAAAATACTCAATTAAATCAGCTAAAATTAATTCATTTTCAAATTCAAATATTTTATATATGATTTTAGTTACTTCATTAAATGGCGGAGAAAATTCAAGATGTAATTTCATGTTCTAATTAAACCTATGAGTTTAATTATATTATTACTTTAAAATAAAAATATTAATAAAAATTTGATGTTAATAAAAAATAAAAAAAAGAAGAGTTTTTTAATTAATAGCTTCAATCATCATCTTCACTGGCTTCTTTAACGGCCTTCTCGAACCCTTTCTTAACACTTCCTTTCTTAATTCCTTTTTTAACGCCTTTTCCTAGAGCTTCCGAACCCGTTACATTTTCCACAATTCCTCCGGCTGCTTTTGCGAAGCCCTTTTTCAGCTTTTTGCCAAAACCACCCATCTAAATCACGATTTTATATTAATTTGTGTAAATTTTTTTGATATAAATTACTACATTATTCTTATATTAACATAATGTAAATATGGGTTTTATAAATGTTATGGAACTCTTAATGTGAGGAATAACTAATAAATCCTACTAAATTGGATTTAAAAATTTAATATACTCAATAGAATTTTATTAAGTTTTTAACAAATATATTCTAATAATTTGATTAGTAAATAAGCTTATCAATTTTTAATTTAAAATTTAATCAGTTTGAGCAAAAATGGCAAAAGTCTTTTTCATTTCCAAAAGAGATATACGAGACGCTTGGTTATCTGCTGTTGGTCAAGTTTTATATAACGGAGACGATATAAAAACAGAATATGATAAACCTGAAGATCCTCCTTCTAAAGATGCTACAGTGTTAATTGAAATTAGAGAACCATTTAGTAATCCTATAATGCGTAAAGAGAAAGTTATGAAGTTTAGATCAAAACATGGTAATTCTCATGAGGTATATGGCTGTATAGCAGATACATATTTAATAGGATCTATTCAAAGTGGTTATATTGAAGAGATAATGGAAGGTATAAATGACCATTTACTTTATGAATCAGCTGTAAGTTTTCCATATTCTTATCATGACAGATTATTTAATTATGCTCCTTATTCTCTTGAGGATTCTATTCACAAGATTTATAATATTGATTTTGTAGATAATGAATTTGTAAAAAAACATGAAAAATTAGTTAAAGCAGAAAAAATTGAAAGTACTCCCAGTTCTAATATTTGGAAATTGGATAATGGGATTGAATTTGATTTAGATAAATCAATTTCAGAACAGTTAGTTATCGAGAAAATTCCTATGGCTACTTTGAATTTTCCAAGAATTAATCAAATGGAATATATAATCCAAAAATTAAAAGAAACACCATATTCACGCCGAGCACAGGCAATCACTTGGCGCCCTCTAGTTGATCCCTATCATGAGGATCCTCCTTGTCTTCAGAGAATTTTTATGCGAATAAAAGATGGAAAATTGATCATGCAAACAACGTGGAGAAGTCGAGATTTGTTCCGAGCATGGGAGGCAAACGTAAACGGCATGATAAGGATTCAAAAAAACATAGCAGATAAACTAGGTGTAGAAATGGGACATTATTTAGATTTTAGCAATTCTCTCCATATTTATGGGAGTACAATATCTGAAGTTAAGGATATGTTAAATCGGATGAAAGTCAAAGGGGAGCAGTTTCCTGAAGAAATTGCTGATTTAATTAATTAATTTCTCCTTTTCTAAAATAGTTTTGGAAATATTTTTTTAGTATTTTCAAAGATTTGATTTTCCAATTCATCAGGAGGAATGTCTTTAAATTTTGAAATTGCTTTTAATACATCTCTAATCATTGCAGGAGTTCCAGTTTTTCCTGAATATTTCACGGGTCCATCACTTTCAAGTAATAGAAATTGTTCATCAGTTTTTTCCACGGTTTTTTTTACTGCAGGAGAATAACTAATTGCGGGAGTAATAGAGAAAAAATATCCTCTATCTATTCCTAAATTTAGAAATTCTTCCGGTCCTGAATACCAATGAATATTGACATTAGGAATATTAAAGGATGGAAGCATATCAAAAACCAATTTTTCTGCACCCTTTGTGTGTAAATTCACAGGTAATTTTAATTCTTGTGCTAATGATAACATTATTTCAAAAATTCTTTTTTGAAGAGGGTATAACTCCTTTTCTTTTACAAAATGATGATCTAATCCGATTTCACCGATAGCACATATCTTGTTTTTATTTTCTCTAATAATATTAATTACAGAATCTAATTGGTTTTCAATATCATTATTCATTCTTACTTCTTCAGGATGAATACCTAAAGCAGGAAAAATTTCTTCATATATATCTGATATTTCTAATATTCTTTCAATGCTAAGAGCGCTCATTCCAACAGCAATTATCTTTTCTACTCCCACACTTTTAGCTTCCTTAATAACCTGATCTAACGTTAAGTAAAGATTTGCATGACAGTGAATATCAATTAGAATTGGTTCCACCTCCAAAAATTTAGTATAAATAGTCTAAAAAATATAAAAATTATATAGAATTTATCTGCTCTCGTATCAGAGCGATTTTTTTTACTAATTCAAACTTTTTTCTTCGGTTGTAATCTGTGGAGTCCAAGTGATTTTGAAGAGTTTCTAGTTCTTTCAATAAATATTTTTTTAAATCCGCTTTAGTGAAATGTCCTATATGTTCAGGAGTAGGTTCAATTTTTGCTGCTCTCTTTAATCTTAAATCAGAAATGGCTTTCGCTAGTTGAGCTTGAAACCCTCTAGCCTTGGTTGGATCAAGATCTCCTAATGTATCAAGGGAAGTTGTTAAACCATCAATAAATGCTTCTAAATCCTCTATTTCAATTGTATCACTTGGCATTTGAAAACTTGGAAAATCTAAATGTCTTTTTCTTTAAATTCTAGAAGGAATTTAGATATTTATTATTGTTTATTCTGCTTTTAACCTAAATGTAAACTGATGGTTTATTATTAACTTTTATTTGCTATTCTTTAATTTTGGAATAAACATTGGAACAGATTTTTTATAATCTTCATAATCTTTACCGAATTCTCTTACTAACTCTTTTTCTTCTTTCCATGAAATCAAGTAAATCAATAAAATAACTAGTGGTGTAGCTAACAGAGAAAAGAAAGCAGATAGCAGAAGTGAAATACCAAAATGTGAAAGGATGGCTCCAAAGTATTGCGGGTGTCTAATTTTCGAATAAATCCCTGTATTAATAACTTTTTCTGGTTTATGTGTTTCTGCAACTTTTATTGTTGTTCCCATTACGCCTACAATTCCAAACCAAGCACCAATCGTTATTATTGGGGCTGAAATAATGAAATGAAAAACAGAAATTGACGAATTGATAATAGGAAGAGAAATCAACTTTTCTTCAAGGAATGGGATTCTAAATTTTGGTTGAGATGATAACCAGATGCCGAAGAGAAATATAAAAAAACCCCATCCTGAAACATATCCAAAAATCTTAGCTATTACCAAACCCTTCTCTTTTCCAAATTTATCTTGTAATTGCAGATGACTTACTGACAAAAAATAAATAGGCATGATTAAAATAATCGCTAATACCCATATAAAAAAAAAGATGTACATAAAATAATTTCCTCGCAAATTAATTCAATAAATAACCAAATATTTTCCTAACTACATTATTGTTTAAATTTTTTATTATTAGTAATGCCTATAATTATATTTAAAACTCCTTAATAACTAAATTTAGTGTAATTAAAACTAATTTAAGGTGAATATATTTGCCCATTACTCCAGATTTAAATCTCTCTGATTCTTTGAAAGAATATAAAAATAAGCAAGAAACCATTGATAATGCTATTAAAAAATTCATTAAGCCAGGAAATCGAATTTTTATTGATTCGGGTTGCGCAGAACCTATAGATCTTACGAAAAAATTGATTGAGTTTGGATTAAAGCTTCCTGACGTGGAAATTTTGCATTTCCTCAGTTTGAGTGATCTCGATTATTATGAAACGGTCGGAGGGATAGAGGATCTATTTAGGCATAATGCATTGTTTATTGGAAAATCACTACGTAAATACATAACAGCTGGACAAGCAGACTATACTCCAATCTTACTTTCAGAAATCCCAAGATTATTCAAATTAGGGAAGATGCATTTAGATACAGCACTAATACAAGTGAGTGCACCAGATAAATACGGTTTCTGTAGTTTTGGAATAAATGTGGATATTGTAAAACCTATTGCAGAGGTAGCTAATTGCGTAGTTGCAGAGATCAATCCTAAAATGCCTCGTACCTTAGGAGATGCTTTTATTCATATGGATGATATTGATGCATTTATTCTTTCAGATCATGATATAATTGAATATAGTTATGGAGAACCTGATGATATAGCAAAAAAGATTGCAAAATTTGTAGCATCCTTAATAGAAAACGAATCAACAATTCAAATGGGTATCGGCGGAATCCCAAACGCAGTTACTGCAGCATTGCATGATAAAAAAGACTTAGGTGTTCATAGTGAAGTGTTTTCAGATGGGATTGTCGATCTTGTAGAACAGGGTGTAGTTACTTGTAAAAAAAAGACAATCCATAAGGATAAGATTATCTGTTCTTTTGTTATGGGTACAAAAAGGCTATATGATTTTGTTGATGATAATCCTATGGTTGAATTTCACCCATGTGATTATACTAACGATCCCTATATAATTAGTCAAAATAAGAAACAAGTTGCCATAAATGCTGCGCTTTCGGTTGATCTAACAGGGCAAGTAAATTCAGATTCGATTGGACATAAATTTTATAGTGGAATTGGAGGTCAAGTTGATTTTGTTCGAGGTGCAGCTCGTGCAAAAAATGGAAAACCGATAATGGTAATCCCATCAACAGCGACATTGAAGGACGGAACTGTAATTTCTCGGATTGTACCTTATCTTCAACCAGGATCGGGAGTAGTGATTACAAGAGGGGACGTACATTATGTTGTCTCTGAATGGGGGATCGCATATCTATATGGGAAGTCTATACGTGAAAGAGTTTTACAGATGATTAATATTGCCCACCCTGATTTTAGAGAAGAATTATTAGAGAAAGCAAAAAAGTGGAATTATATATACTCTGATCAAAAATTGCCAATCTCTATTGATGGTAGAATTTCCATATATCCTCAGAAATATGAGATTATGATAACATTGAAAAATGAGAAAGTAGTAAAAGTCCGACCAGTGAAACCCACTGATGAGAGAATGATACAAGAATTACATTATTCTCTTGACGATAAAGATAGATATATGCGCTTTTTTACTCCTATGAAAGATTTTCGTCATAAGAAAATTGCCCCAATGGTGAATATTGATTATTCTACGGATATGATATTAGTAGCTGTCGATAGTGAGAATGGACAAGAAAAGATTATTGGTATGGGGGGTTTTTTTAAGACATCTCAACCTTCTTTAGCAGAATTATTGTTTGTAGTTCATAAAGATTGGCGAGGTTTAGGTCTAACAAGATTTCTACTGCCTTTTCTTGTCCAAATTGGACAAGAACTTAATTATAAAAGCTTAGGAGGTTCAATTTTACTTGAAAACAAGGCGATGATTCATGTTATTAACACTTCTGGATATGATATAAAATTCAGAAGAATTGAGGGTGGTGTAACTGAATTTATTTTTGATATTTCAAAATGATTCCTAATAAATTTTTTACTATTATAGATATATTTCTATAGCATTATGGTGATTTATAATACTTATCTCAGAATTCCATGATCTTTATAATTCTATCGGTCTTTCACCAAAAATAGTTTCACAATTCCGAAACATAATTTATGATTATTTTAAACAACAAGGAAGAAATTTTCCCTTTAGGAAAAATATCACTCCTTATAATGTTTTAGTTTCAGAAATTATGTTACAACAAACTCAAACTGGAAGGGTAACAGAAAAATTTCTGAACTTTACTGAAAAATTCCCAAATTTCTTCGTATTATCAAACGCACCACTTGATGAAGTTCTGAAAATGTGGCAAGGTTTAGGTTATAATCGAAGAGCAATAGCAATAAAGAAAATTGCTGAAATTGTAATTAATGAGTATAATGGTCAATTACCTGATTCTGTAGAAATATTAAAGAGCTTCCCGCAAATAGGACACAACACCGCTTCTTCAATCATTACCTTTGCATTTAATAAACCAACTTTATTCATTGAAACTAATATAAGAAGAGTTTATATCTATTTCTTCTTTCCAGGCAAAAACAATATAAGAGATAAAGATATCGCCCCAATATTAGAGAAAACAATGGATAAAGATAACCCTCGTGAATGGTATTACGCTTTGATGGATTATGGTGTGATGCTAAAAAAAAGGTTTCCTAATTTGAATAAACGAAGTGCTCACTATCGAAAGCAAGCCAAATTTAAAGGAACAAATCGGCAGATAAGAGGAAAGCTTTTGAGAATGATAATTAAATATAAATCTATCGCCCTTGCCGACATTGAGAAAAAATTAAAAGATTCTAGTATTGAAAGAATAAGAACTATTCTTTCTCAACTTGAAAAAGAAGGATTTCTAAGAATAAAAGATGA
>JAHQWY010000195.1 GCA_029856445.1 Promethearchaeia archaeon | reverse complement strand
TGTGAAATTTAATAGCGGTGCCCAAGCAACAGTGGCCTTAAATTCTGGATTCAACGCTTGATTCATAATAACTACCATCCCACCTAGTGAATGACCAATTAATCCAATTTGAGATTCATTTACATCAGAGAAAAAAGATAGAGTTTTCAATTTTTCTAACAATTTAGAACAATCTTGAGCTAGAGCTGGGGTATTAGTTGATTCATCAATATTGTTGATTGTCCCTCCACTTTCACCATGTCCTTGATAATCTAAAGTTGCTACATAAAAACCTCTTTTAGTAAACTCTATGGGTACTCTGAGATCAAAATCTCGCTGACTTCCAATTCCATGGCAATAAATAATTAGTGGTCTTCCTTCTTGAAAGGAAAGAGACTTGCTAGGATAATATAAGTTCGCATAAAGCGTTGCCCCTGCTGAACGGAATTGAATTCTATCATACTTTTTATAACTGGATAATTTATTTACTTCTAAAATAATTAGTGTAAAAACCAACAATAAAATTAATAGGATAATTTTCTCGAGGGATTTAAGATCCTTACTATCAACTTTTTCATGAAAAAAGTTATTAAGTTTTTGCTTTAGCTTATCTTTTCTAGATGACATTGATTTTTGAAATATTTATCTATTTTTTTAAAATTAAATAAAACTTATATAGATATTACGCAAATTATCAAATAATACTTAAAAATTATATTTTTTTTAAAGAAAATCCAATTTAATTAAAAAAATAATAGAGGGTAAAAAAATATGGCAGAAATAAGATCGACAGATTGGATACGGCATATTCCAAAAATACTAAGAATTGGTGCATTTTTAGTAATAATCAGTATATTCCTTCCAGCTACTCATAATTTTCAATCTGCAATGGGCGTCAGCGTTACGGAGCTCATGTGGTATTTTGGACTATATTTCATAAGTGCTAGTGCTGATGGAGATTCATATACAGACACTGAATTTATTGATGCTGAAGAATATTTAACTTGGGGAATAGCTGCAATCGTATTTTTTATATTCGCATTTATATTAATGGTTGTAGCAGCTAGTAAAGAAAGCCGTGAGAAGGATCACAAGGTTAGCGCAGCAACAGGTTTACTTGGGGGAATCTTAGCGTTTATCGGTTTGATTGCATACTATGCTGGTCTAGATGAGGATATCCCTGGTTGGTGGAGTGTTGGTGATCCAAGTGTTGGCTTTTATCTTCCAATCATAGGTGGTATTTTGGGAGTTTTAAGTGGTATCATGGCCGGTTATGCATATTCACTAGAAAGAGAGGTTGCTGTACCAACAATTCAACCACAGCCACAATTACAGCCACAGCCTCAATATCAACCAACTTCAGAAGTACAAGCTATTAATCAAAGTCAACAAGAAAAGCCTAGGTTTTGTCAGAATTGTGGTACAAAATTAGTAGGGGAATACTGTCAAGAATGTGGTCAAAAAGCCGAGTTCTGAAATAACAAATATAATTTTTTTTTTAATTTTCAATAACGATGAATCCTTTAACTCTAGATTTCTATTTAGCAATGTAATATGTAAACTTTTCATCATCAATTTGCCATGAGTCAAAAAATTCAAAATATACCTTGCTATCCCAAAGGTTATCAATATTTTTTATGCCATTGTAAAGATCTGTTAAAAGGGTCTTGTCACATGGGTATTTGCGATGTGAAGGATATAGTTCAACAATCTTTTGTTTATCACAAATATCTATCAATTTAGAAAGAGAATTAAGTACTTTTGGAAACTCAATTCTTCTTGGCAAGAAAGTATCCCCATAATAAGCAACATCACTCGTAAAAAGTTCACCTTTATTGGTAAATAAACAAATAGAGCCTGGGGAATGCCCAGGAGTGTGAATTACTTCTACATTTATTTCCCCTAAAGCAAATTCGTATCCATCCTGAATTTTTATAATACTTTGTGCTGGAGGAATTAAAAAATTTTGTTCTCTATACTTCTCTACGGTTTCATATGGAGAATCTATTAAAAAAGATAAATTATAAGGTCTCGAGACAATATTCGCTTCATTTGTATGAACATAGATTTCCCCAAACTCCTCATTTCCTAGTATGTGATCCCAGTGAGTATGGGTATTGAGAACGAATAGTTTTCTTCTCCCTATCAAATTATCTACAATTGGTTTTAAAGGAAATAATCCACACCCCGTATCAAGTAGAAGAGCAGAGTGAGAACCCAATATCAAATACATATTAAGAGGATCATTTCTATAGGCAGGATGAACAATGGAGATCTTTTCTTTTAAAACATACAAATAATCTTTATGCTTCGAAATTCCGAAATGTTGGTTTTCTTTACTCATATTTAAAGTAATACTCAAATCAGATTTAAATACCTAGCATCAAAAAAAAATAAACAAAATGATATTGTAATTCAAGTACGTCTTATTCATTAAATAGTTTTTGTAGAAAATCTTTAATGTGATTGATGGCATCTTCAGATTCAGGCAAGATATTTAATCCGAAAACGTGAAATCCATGAGGAACATCATCCCAAATTTCTAATATTACATCAACTCCATCATCCTTAGCCTTATCAGCAAAACGTTTACATCCACTATAGAGTATTTCAGATGAACTTGCCTGTATAAGTAATGGAGGAAATCCCTTTAAATCCGCTATTACTGGAGAAATTAATGGATCATTGGGATCTTTACCTGCTAAATAAGCGGGAATACAAAATACTAACACACCACTATCCGCTAAAATTGGATCGGTTTCAGCATTTTCATAAAATGAATCATCAACGTCATCTAACCTCAAATCTGTAGCTGGTGAAAGAGATATTGCTCCTAAAGGCATAGGTATCATTTCATTTTGTAATCGAAGAAGTGTTGTAAGTGTAAAATATCCTCCTGCAGAAAGTCCACCTATAATTATATTTTCGGGTTTGATTCCCGATGATAGAAGCCATTTATATGCCTTTACACAATCCTTTTGACCCGCAGGATGAGGATTTTCTGGAGCAAGACGATAATCTATACTCAACACTCGCATTTTTGTAACCTGCCCCAAGGTAACAGTAAAGGCCCGAGAATTTTTAGGAGATCCTAGTACCATAGCACCTCCATGAAAATATAATAATACACGATCTTTTTTTGCTCCTGGTACAATTTGCCACTCGGCTGGAACACCATTTACTTTAACTTGCTCTATTTTTATGTCTTCTGGGAGGGGTGCTTCACTTTCTTGTTGCTCTGATATTGCATCGAATGCAAATCGCAGCAATCTTGATAAAAAGAGCCTTTCTTCATGAGTTGTTAGTTTATAAAGATCATTATATGTCAAGTCATTTCCCTTAGATTTAACCCAACGATCATTTGCATTCCTAATTTTGTTCCAAAGGGCAAGGAAATTAATCTTTTGATTTTCTTTAACTTTAAGAAACTCAGAAATAGCTTGCATCTGGATTTTCTGAAATTTTCCAATAACAGTTTGTACTTCTGGACTAAGTTTAGATATGTTAGAAATTGCCATTTTCTTACATCTGTTATTAAATACTGATGACAACTGAAATTTATGAGTATTTAAAACCTTTGGCAATTAGCTTGGATCGATAAAATATAATTATTAATATTAACTATTCTTTTCAAAAGGTAGATTTTGAAATATTTAACTATTCATTGATGGGATTAATATGGATTTTGCTTTAAATGAACAACAGAAAATGTTAAGAAAAATCACTAGGGAATTTGCTGAAGAATATCTTGCGCCTGTAGCAGAAGAAAGTGATAAAAATTCAAAGTTAGATGAAAAAGCTTTTCAGAAAATGAAGGAAATGAACTATTTCGGCACATGTATTCCAGAAGAATATGGGGGTGCTGGTCTTCATGATGATACAATAAGTACTTCCATTATAACAGAAGAGATTGGAAGAGTAGATGCCTCATGGAGTATTACAACAGGGGTTCATTGTAGTGTCTGTGCATATCCTATTTATAAATTCGGAACTGAAGATCAGAGACAACGATTTCTTATTGATCTTGCTAAAGGTAATAAAGTAGGTGCTTTTTGCCTAACTGAAGCAAACGCAGGTTCAGATGCCGGAGGAGTTCAATTGGGCGCTGTAAAAGATGGTGATGAATGGATTTTGAATGGAAGCAAGATATTTGCTACAAATGGAGGTATTTCTAAAACATTACTAGTAGTTGCAAAAACTGGGGAGAAAGGTTCAAGAAAGGAATTAACTATTTTTATTGTAGATACAGACACTCTTGGTTATTCTGTTGGGGTAAAAGAAGATAAACTTGGAGTTCGTGCCTCAAATACATCTGAACTCGTTTTTCAAGACGTTCATGTTCCACAAGAAAATATATTGGGAAAAACTGGGGAGGGTTTTAAATTATCTATGAAAATATTAGATTTTGGTAGAATATCTATAGCAGCACAATGTGTTGGCTTGGGTCAAGCGGCTCTGGAAGCTTCAATTAAATATTCTAATGAAAGAGTTCAGTTTGGGCAGCCAATAGGAAGATTTCAAGGTATTCAATGGAAAATAGCTGATATGGCATGTGCTGTAGAATCTGGTAGATTGTTAACCTATAAAGCTGCGTATATGTGCGACAATGGAATGGATTATGGATTAGCAAGTGCTATGGCAAAATTAGTCGCCTCTGAAGCAGCGATGAAGGCAGCCCATAGTGCTGTTCAAATTCATGGAGGATATGGTTTAATGAAAGCTTATGCTGTAGAAAGATATTTTAGAGATGCTAAAATGGGCGAGATTTATGAAGGCACTTCTGAAATTCAAAGGTTGGTTATTGCAAACCAGCTACTGAGAAGAGGGGCTAGTATCTTATAATAAAGATATTAATTCTCACTTATCTTTTCTCATAATAAGATTTTATTCATTTAATTATAAATTTAAAAATTAAGTAGGACCTATATCGTGAAAATATTTGTCTGTGTTAAACAAGTACCTGCAGTAGCAGAGGTAAGAATAGATCCTAAAACAAATACTCTAGTAAGAGAGGGGATTCCATCGATCATGAATCCATATGATAAAAATGCTATAGAATTAGCTTTAACAATAAAGGAAGAACGTGAGGCAGAAGTCATTGCTATAAGTATGGGTCCACCTCAAGCTTCGGAAGTTTTAAGAGAAGCTTTAGCTATGGGTGTTGATAAAGCATTTTTATTAACTGATAAAGCGTTTGCTGGGGCAGATACACTAGCGACATCTTATACTCTATCCCTCGCAATAAAAAATATATTAAAGGAATCTAGAGACAAAAAGGAATATCTTGTTATTCTAGGGGCTCAAGCCATTGATGGTGATACTGGTCAAGTGGGTCCAGAACTAGCTGAAGAATTAAAAATACCACAAATTACCTATGTTCAAAAATTTGAGTTAAAACAAGAAAAGATAGTTGTAGAGAGAGTATTTAGAAAAGAAGAAGTTGTTATCATCGAGGCAAAATTGCCTGCTTTATTATCTGTATTAAAAGAAATAAATAATCCCAGGCATCCAACCCTTTCGGGTATTGTAGATGCTTATTCAAAGAAAGACGTTGTAATATTAAGCGCAAATGAGTTAAAACCAAATAAACGTAAAATTGGCCTGAATGGTTCGATGACAGAGGTCTGGAAAATATTTATCCCAGAAAGAAAGGAAGATCAAATAATTATTAAAGGAACTAATGAAGAAATCGCTCAGGAATTGTGTAGAAATTTAAGGAATGATAAAATACTCTAAGAGGGAATTAATAATGAGTATATTTATAGATGATGAGCTATGTACTGGATGTGGTAATTGTGTGGAAAATTGTGTTTTTTCAGGTGTTGAAATCATAGACAACAAAGCAATAATTACTGAAAACTGCGCTTTTTGTGGTGCCTGCCTTGATGTTTGCCCTGTGAATGCCATTTTAATTGAAAGTGAGGAATTTAAAGGTGATAAGATTGATCTATCTCAATATAGAGGAGTATGGGTCATAGCTGAACATTACCAAAATATTATTCATCCTGTAGCATTTCAATTATTAGGAAAAGGTGCCGAGTTGGCAAAAGAATTAGAGGTAAATTTAACATTTGTTATATTGGGAGCTGATTTTGATGATCAGTTAGACAAGATTAGTCTTTATGGACCAGATCAAATAATTTATATAAAATCACCAATCTTAAAACATTATTATTCTGATCTATATGTCGAAGCTTTAACAGATTTAATTAATGAAAACAAACCAGAAATTATTTTAATAGGAGCAACTCCAACAGGGAGAGATTTTGCTCCAAGGATCGCAAAACGGTTAAATGCAGGTCTAACAGCAGATTGTACAGGATTAGAGATTGATCAAAATACGAGGAATTTATTACAAACTCGTCCAACTTTTGGGGGAACTCTCATGGCTACAATTTTAACCCCAAATAGTCGACCACAGATGGCAACAGTAAGACCAGGTATCTTTCAATCACCAGAAAAAATGAAAAAGAATACAGAAATCAAAAAAATTGAATATAATTTCAAGGAAAAAGATTTGGTTTCAAAAATTGTCAAAGTAATTGATAGGGAAAAAAGCACTATAAATCTTGAAGAAGCTGAGATCATTGTTGCAGGAGGTCGAGGTGTTGGCTCAAAAGAAAATTTTAAGATGATTGAAGAATTAGCTGAAGTATTAGGTGCTGAATTAGGTGGATCACGGGTTACTGTCGAGTTAAATTGGTTAGATCAGGATAGACAAATAGGACAAACGGGTAAAACTGTCTCCCCTAAATTATATATTGCTTGTGGAATTTCTGGCGCAATTCAACATTTAGTAGGCATGCAAAATTCAGAAATTATTGTTGCCATAAATAAAGACCGAAAAGCTCCTATTTTTAAGGTTGCTCATTATGGTATTATTGGAGATCTTCACGAAATTGTTCCTGTTCTCATTGAAGAGATTAAGAAAATTAAAAATGAAGAATAATTAATTGAGGAAAAAGTAATGGAATGAATTTTTAGTCAAATTCATGTGGAGGAATAAATTATAGGCTAAAAAAAAACATTCCATTACAGCTTAGAAAAAAAAAAATTTTTTTCTGTAATATTATTAGCAATCTCTTCTTATAAATTTT
>JAHQWY010000194.1 GCA_029856445.1 Promethearchaeia archaeon | reverse complement strand
ATGATCTCAAACTACCCTATGATGGAATTGATCAAAGCCGCAACTGGATGGGATTTATCAATTGAGGAGTTAATTAAAATTGGGAAAAGAATTCAAACACTACGTCAGGCTTTTACAATTCGAGAAGGGGTGATACTTGCAGAGAATGAACTCCCAGGGAGAGCAATTGGTGATCCTCCATTTGAAAGCGGACCTCATAAGGGAAAAGTAATAGATTATAAAAGTGATTACAAAGGTTTCTGTGAAAAATTTGGTTGGAATCCCACGAATGGTTATCCTTTAAAAGAAACTTTAACTGCCCTAAATCTGGATTTTGTGATAAAAGATCTTTACTGAAAAGAAAAAATTTTTGTTTTTTCAACTTTTATTTTTTATTAAGAATTTAAATTATAAGAAATTCTTAAGAAGAGAGTGAAGGTATATGAATTGCGAATGTACAATTCTGATCTCCTTTAATTAAAGATTCTACTATTTCGATATTTACAGGTTTTCCAATAATACCTTCCCATAGTTGACGATACCAACCAGCACTGCAGTTACAAAATGTTGGTGAAATTTCCTCGTTAAAATGATTTCTAACTAATGCACAATGGCAGTAATTTGCCTGTTTCTCTCCGAGAGTATGTGCTTTTTTAAATCCTTCAGGATTGTAAGGAATTTTAGTTACATAGATTATGTTATCTTTAAGTACGGGGTCTTCATACCACTCATAATCCTTGTGCATTTCTTTAAGAACTTCATCTAGATTTCCCGTTTTCTCATATATTGATTTCAATGAATCAATTCGTTTTTGAGAAAAATTGTGAGCGCAAAAAGATAAAATATCGTATTTCTCATATTCTTTTGCTCTTTTGTCTATCCTATCAATCACTGATTTTAACCATTGAGTCCGCTCTTCATTACTTGATTGAACAGTGAATAATTTTTCTCTATCTTTCATGATTTTCCTTCTGGCATCTTCACCCAAAATTCTGTCTATACTAGATGCTAATCGTTTATCCCATGGATGAATCCCCTTTTGTATTTCTATTTCATTATTCTCTGGAGAATTTCTATTATAACGATGAAAAACCAATCGTATCCATTCAGTACCAGGTAGACCATGAATTTTAGAATAAGTATTTAATTGTTGGAAGCTATCATTAATATTTTCTAATGAACCATTATGGATTTTAGATAAAACTTCAACTTCCTCAAGATATTTGGTGTTGATATTATCTAATTCTATAGATTCTTCAATTGGAAAACAAATATCTATATCTTTACCTCCTTCACTATATACTCCATAATCAATAATAGTAATAGGAGGTTTTAATAAAAATTTTGTATAATATTGATATGTTTCTTCTATTTTTGATGGGATATCTTCAATTTCACCGCGAAAATTAATAAATCCAACAAGTTCTTTCTCAATTTTTTTATAAATTATTCCTAAATCTTGGAGAGACATTTCTAAAGTTAACAAGATAACATCCCATAAAAAGAATAAACTATTGAACTAATAGTGAACTATTAAATTTCTATATAAAATAAAGCAGAAATAGAAAAAGAAATTAAAAAAAAATTACCTAATAGAATTTTGAATAATTGGATTATATCCAAGAACAACCTTCTTTACCTTCTTTTCATTATTTTTCATTTTTTCAACCTTCATTTTTTTTTTCTTATTAATTTTAATTTAGATTCTATATTATATTTAGTTTAGGTTCGTTAACTTCGAATGAAGTTCGAATAAAATGGAAAGTAATGAAATGTAGAGTAAATGATCAGTATCTAGACTATACCAAATTTATCATCATCATCATCATAAATGTCGAAATTATTCAGATAACTAGCATCCACATTGATATTTTTTAGTGTAATTATTTTTTTATTAGTATGGTTTGTCTGAATTTGATGATCTGTTTTATTCCTTATTTTCTGAAGCAACGGAACTGATATCTTATTATCAAGTAATCTAGTGTCATAACCATATTTCACCCACATTTTAAGATTTAAGCAAAAGTGCATGAACCTTAATATATTATTCATATCTTCTGCATTTTCTTTATCAAAAACAAAAGGATGGAGTTTGTTAACAATAATTGTAGATGTATCTCTGTATTTAACTATTTCAATTGTTCCCAATCCTGGAAATTTTTTATTAGTGCTTTTTGAAGAAATACTTTGAAGAATATATGATGTGTGTGATTTCATGTTGTTTTGACTTGAACCATAGCATTCATGAACTGAAATATCAGGTTTATCGAAATCTAAATAGAAACAGAGTTCTTTACCAAAATAAAGATAAATTTTATTTTTTGCGAACTCCGCAACTATAATTTTATCATGGTGCACCTTAACAGGAAAAGATATTGTTCTCATAACGTTAGCATTCTTTTGATTGTTTTCATGGGAAATTTTTATGATAGGGTTATGTTGTAAGTCAATTTCTCTGACATAAGGTAGTTTAGAGTAATTTATCTCAGTTATTTTATTATAAGATAAATTTAAAGACTTTAGATTTGTAAGTTGCTTTATTCCATTAATATCTAATATTTTATTATGGCTCAGATTTACTTTTTCTAAATTTTTAAGCTTGTCAAATGCTTTTATTTTAGTTATTTCATTAAACTGTAATTTTAGGCTTTTTAAGTTAGTAAAAGTATCTAATCCCTTAATTTCTGAGATTTGATTGTTTTTTAAACTCAATACTTCTAGGTTTATTAATGGCTCAATCCCTTTAATTTCTGAGATGAGATTATTATCCAATATCATTTCTCTAATTTCTAAATGCTTATCGAGATTTCTAAGCTTTGTAAGATCTGTTATATTTTTACCTCTTAAATTCAGAATATTGCTATTTTTAATCCTAAAAACTTGTCTTTCGTATCTTATAAAATATTTATGTAAAATAGAGTTCGGATTTTCTAAGAGCCTTTTAACATTCTTATCTTCTAAATTCATAAGGAAAAGATCTTCAAAATATAAAGCAATAAACTCGGATAAATCTGGACTTAGCAAACTATTCTCAAAATCTTGAAGTATCCTGGTTAAAACCTTACTTAGATTACTTTCAGAGATATTTTTAACAGTTTTTATTATTTCTTTAATCCTAGATTTAAACTCAATAGCACAAATTAATAGGATCTTCTTAAGTACTTTTAACTTTCCTCTTATTATGTACTCAAATAAATAGTGATGATCAAGAATACGTTTGATATTCCTTGGATTATCTATAACTTTATTCCAATCTTCCGTTTTTAGATATTTTAAATAACCTTTAGAAAACAAATCGTGAAGATTAATATTACTATTTTGGTTATTTGTTATCAATTTTAGTATATATTTTTTAATAAGATGAGGAACCTTATCTAAAAATGGTTGTAGTGAATAAAACAAATTCCTATTTTTAAAAGTATTTTCAATAAGGTTAGAATTTTCAAATATTGTAGTTAATTCCTCTTTATCTAAATAACTTAAATATCCTTCATTAAGGAGATAGTTAACTACATTTGGATATCCACTTTCAAGTCGATAAGCTATTTCTTCTTTAAATACTTTCTTTGCTTTAGGATCCCCTGCCAACATGAGCTCTTTTAATAAAGGAAATGCCATGTTTCTATAGAGAATACGAGTATCATAATCATTTTCAATCCAGGCCTGAATATTTGAACAGTGCCCCCAAAATTCTTGTTCAGCAGTTATAGTTTCATTTTGAAACCGAGAAGGTCTTGCCATTGGACCTTCAACGATTCTATTTTGCCATAAAGTTTGCTTATAAACTTCTGCTGCTTCATCTATTGAATCGATTTCTTCGTAATCAGGAATATTATTTTTTTGTATATTTAATACTAATCTAATGCATTGGAGAAACCTTCTTCCTTTCACATAAATATATGTTTGATTATGCTCTAACTTTAATGTAATGTACTCATTTGCTTTAAAAACATATTTATTATATGGTTTATAATTTCTATTGTTCATTTTGTCTACAACCTCCCCCAGATGATTAAATTTAAGATTACAATAACGACAAACTAAACCTTTCTTAGCAGGTTTAAGATATCGATCACATTTGGGACATAAATAAGTGATGGATTCTGCCATTTAAATTAGGGGAAATTTTATTTAGAGGATTTTTATATTTTCAAAAAACAAACTGTAAATATAAAATCAAAGAGACTTCTGATCAAAGTAGAAAGTACACTATATTTCTTCATAAACGAATAATTTGAAAGAAAAAATAAAAGTAGTTAATTTAATATTTGACTCTCATTACATATCCAAAAAAGATGACTATCCCTATAATTATATCAATGATTTCCGTTAAAACAATAAATAACGCATTTTCTCCTATAACATTTTGGAATAAAACTCTTAGCATATTAGATATTAGGTAAGCTGTGAATCCAATCGCAACGATTAGTGGATGTATTTGAGATAATCGTTTATTGTGATATGAAAAGTAGAATATCCAAGTGGTAACTAATAAAGACAACATGACAAAAATAGCGAAATTTATGCCTGCAACTTTTGTATTAGGAGTAATAATAATTAATATCGCTTCTATTACTGCGATTATTATCAAAACTTTAAGTGAAAAAATGTTTCTCTCTCTAGGATCATTATACTTCTTGATCTTTCCATTTGCTTGAAGAAATATAATTATCATCATTATACTTAAGAAAATCATAGGAGCTAATGTGCCTATCACTGACAATTGACGGATTTTTAGATACATCAAATAAATTTCTGTATCCACACTGGGATAAAGAAAATTTGCAAGAATATCTAATGATTTACCAAAAACAAGAAGAGTAAAGAACATTGCAAAAAGAAAAGGAAGGTCTGATGTATATATTTCCTCTTGAGAAAACCATCGATTTAATAAATATGTAGCCATAACAACCAAAACAGTTATTCTGATAATTAGAGCAATTAACACAGGGAAAGCACCATCAATAGTAGTGATTGTTTCTTCCATAACATCCAGATTAATTAAATAAAGTACAATAATAATTATGATACCAATGCTAACACCTATTACTAGATACATAAGGTATTTTTGTTTCTTCTCCATTCATATCATCTCATTTTTTTACTTCAAAAATCGAGTTTTATATCTTAGAATTGTCTAAAAATAATTCATAAATTATTTTTTTAAAATCAACTAATTCTGAGGATATTTTTTTGGATAAAAAGAACATCTATAACTGATTAAAATAAGATTATTCTCGAGTTCCCCTTCTCAGGGAGATTTTTCTTTTTCCAGTTTTCTAAAAACTCTTTAAATTGATAGTTTTCGATTCCGAGTGAATTTTTTTTCTTTTCTTTTTTAAAATTTTTCCCCTTTTTCTTCAAATTAAACTGTATTTCCCAATCATAATAGGAACGTGGTTTTTCCATCATAAGTGAAACATAAATACTATCATTTAAACTTGAAGACACCGACAAATTTATAATTTAAAGAGGGGTATAATAGACCAATTTAAATACCTAATTCAAGGTTATAGGGGAAGTAATTGGCATGATACTATCCTGAGGAGAATGAAATAAATTTTTCCCCTAATTAATTCAAATACTGTTCATGTGCATTCCAGAGAGTAGTCAGTTTTTATGACATGAACAAGTAAAAAAAGTCTCCTCATTGAGTTATCATGCTCAATTACTTGAGAGGTTACACAAAAATAAAGTCTAAAATAACGCAAGGGGTTGGCGGTTTTGTAATTTTATTGTTAAAATTCTATTAAAATTTCTAATCATAAAATAATATCTTCATTAATGTTTTTTGGAGTGTTTTCTGAATTCAATGATCGGTTATCTTCTTTTAATGATTATAATTATAATTGATATTAAAGCTGTAACAGCTATTATGCCTATCATTGAGATCATAAAGACGATATCATTTGAATTCTCCTTAGATTCGATTAATGTTAAGGTTGAGATTATTTCATTATTGTTTTTAATTTCTTCTTTAAGTAATATCCCTTGTTCATTATAAGTAAGGATGGCTTGAGAATTTTCAATATCAATTGTTATAGTGTTGTCACTAACATTTGCAGACCAGGTAGTATAACTTTCAATGAAACATTTTACTATATTTACGTCTACAGGATTATTTGGAATAATATAATATCCTCCAAAACCATGGATTAATAGGTTGTTCATATGTTGATCATATCTAAATATTTGATCGGTTTTATTGTAAAGTAAACATAACTGATTTTGATATTCTATAGAATCAATATACAGGACTTCATAATTACTAGTATTGAAGTTGAACTCTTTGACAGAGATATTTACGCCAAGAGCACGGATTATTTCTTCATATTGATATAATTTTATAAACTCTACTTTGAGTTTATATGTTTGAGGGGCCAAACTGTCTTCAAAGTCATATTCTATAAATCCTTCCTCATCTACTGGGATTGAAGAATCGCCAAGTTGAAAGTCAGCAAATACTAAATTAATAAAGCTGGAAAATATTAAGAGGAAAATTAAGAAATTACTCAAATCATGTTTTTTAGGGTGCATTAAAATCTAATGATTAGCAATTAAATTAAAGCTTTTCTAAAAGAATCATTGGATTTCCTATTACTCCTCACAAGTATTAGGAAAAAAAAAAGGTAACTATATAATTAACTTTTAATACTTTGTAATTTCTTTAACTAAGAACGTGTTTAAATATAATAATAATCCAAATTTATGCGTTTAAAATGACCATTCAAAATTTAAAAGAAGGAACACCAGAATTCGAAGTTTATAGACAATTGCAGCAAAATCTTGATGAAATGCCTATTGGATTCCCTCCTACAAAATCAGGTGTGGAAATCCGTTTACTGAAACGACTTTTTACTCCTGAAGAGGCTAAAATTGCTTCAAAGTTAAAATTTGCATGGAAGGATCAAGAATCCTTGGATAGTATTTACGAGAGATTGAAACCATTGGGGTATTCGAAAGAAGAATTAGAAAGTCATTTAGATAATATGATCAGTAAAGGAGCTATAATGGGTAGAAAAGAAGGTGATAAAAAATTATATAGCCTTGCATTGTTAGTTATAGGAATATACGAATTTCAAGTAAATAAATTAACAAAAGAA
>JAHQWY010000193.1 GCA_029856445.1 Promethearchaeia archaeon | reverse complement strand
ATTAATTCTCGACACCCCGGTAATAACCCACGATTACTTTTTGCTAATTTTACCAATTCTTTATCGGTATAACAAGCAGTATAAAGCGGTGCCATAATTCTCAGTGTGTCCCCTGGTTGATAATCCGGAATATTTAATGCTTCTTTTACTCCGGGTATATCAATAATATAATCATCATAGTTAGAAATCATGGTAAAGAAAGTACCCATATCAAACTTTTTTAAATTATACTTAGATTTATTGCCTAATAGCTTTCCAATTTCGGCTGCAAAATCAATAAAGCTTATTGGTCCCTCTAAATCCCAACAACATACTTGTTTTTTATTCATAGAAATTAGCTCTTTAGTAAATTAATATCTAAATTTAGTGTAAAAATTTTAAATAATTCTTTTATTACGAGTTTATTATTCCTAAAAGAAACCGGAAAGAATTCAAGATTAAAATTTAATTTTGAAGATTTCTTGGATTGATTTTTCTTTTCGTTCTCTTTTTACAATTTCTTTCCAGTTTGGTTCTATTTCATCAAATGCTTCATGGGCAAGAAGCTTGACTTCCTCATCAGAATAACTAAGGAATGGTCCAATATACTCTAAAGCTCTTTTATCTTTTATTTTTTTCAAAGCGTCTATAATATAAATGATCCTATACTTATCCATTTCAGAAGCATTTAATTCATCTTTAAGTTTTTCAATTATTCTTAAAGTTGCCCTACCATCACCAATTCTTCCAAGAGCTTCTATAATCCTGTTAATAACAAGGTGATCTTCTTCTGATCTTAAGGCACGACAAAGTAAATTTACCGACCTACCTTCTTTCATAATTCCAAGTTCTCTTGCCGCATCAGCTCTTTTTTGCCAATCCTCATCATGGAAAAGCTGTTTTACTAATGAGTTAAATTTAATATTTTGTTCATGCCAATTCATTATTCAAGTAAAGCTTAATATCGAAATTATTATAATTTGATGATTATAAAATATAAAACTACTTCTAATGAGAGAGTATATGAATAATATGGTTTTTTCCTATCTTTTAAGGAGAGAATTCATATGATCAATGCGTTTTTGTAATAATTTTAGTGTTCCTACATCTTTTCTATGAAATAGTTTACCTTTTATACAGCCTACTCCAGCTTCTGCAATTTTCTCGGCTTTTTCAAGAGAATTAGAAATTCCTAACACACCCATAGCTCTAGATGTTGTAGTATAGACATCACCACCTTCTCTATAGACTGAGGCAAAATAATATTTTGCACCAATCTTTTCTAGTTCTTTTTTATCAATAAAAATTTTTTCGTCTCTTTTTGGATTCACAGGATAGCCTTCTGGAGCAAGATATTTACATACAGAAGCTTTATTTTCAAATTTGTAAGTATTTGATAAGTTTCCATTAATAATAGCCCAGCAGATATCTACAAAATTACCTTTTAGAAGAGGTAAAACGTTCATTGCTTCTGGATCACCCCATCGAGAATTATATTCGATTAATTTTATACCAGAAGCTGTTTTCATGAATTGACCATATAAGAAACCTTTATATTCTACACCTGTTTCTGCTTTGATAGCAGCAACTGTCTTTTCCATGTCGGAAAGGGCTTCATCAACATCGTCTTGAGTGAAAAATGGCATGAGATGATCTTCCATACTATATGAACCCATTCCTCCAGTATTTGGTCCCTTATCATCTTCATAAGCTCTTTTATGGTCTTGAACTAATGGAGAACCTATTACATTTTTCCCATCAACAAAAGCTTGCAGAGTAAACTCCTCTCCATTACACTTCTCCTCTAAAAGAAATCGACTTTTTTTCTTTACTAGTTCACTGCAATACTCTATTATGTCATCTTTTGAAAAAAGGTGATCGCCAAACACTTTTACTCCTTTACCTCCTGTAAGCCCTTCTGGTTTAACAACAAGATTCTCTTCACCCATATCCTTTATATAACTTTCAACACCTTCCATCGAATCAAATTTTTTACTTATGACATTTGAATGGATTTTATATTTTGCAAGCAACTCTCTCATGAAAATCTTAGAGCCTTCTAACTGAGCTGCTTCTATTTTCGGTCCAACACAGGGGATCCCACCTTTTTCTAAAGCATCAACTATCCCAACAACCAACGGGGCTTCTGGTCCAATAACAGCAAAATCTATGTTAAATTTTTTACAAAATTCAAGTATTTCCTGAAAATCAGTTTCAGAATGAACTTCAACATTTTCGCTCAGATCTTCTAATCCTGCATTCTTAAAACTCATAAAAGAAAATAAATTCGCACCATCTCTAACAAGAGTTTCACCGATAACGTGTTCTCTTGCACCATGCCCTACAATCAGACAGTTAACCATTATTTTTCAATTCTAAAATTTTAGTTATTTTAATAAATTATATTTACTAAATAGATTTACAAATAATTTTAACATTAATTATTAACCAAGTAATTAAATTTACCATGTCAGAAATTTGTATTGAATTTAACAATGTTTCTAAAAGTTATAAAGATCTCCTTGCCTTAGACCATATTTCTTTTACCATTCAAAAGGGAGATATTTTTGGATATATCGGTCCAAATGGAGCTGGCAAGACAACTACTATTAAAATTATTGTCGGTTTAATAACTGATTTTGAGGGAAAAGTCTCTATATTTGGAAATAATGTTCCTATTAATAGAAAAAATCTACATAATCTAATTGGATATCATCCTCAAGAAGCTGGATTTCAAGAATGGCGTACCATAGACCACGCATTTAAGTCTTTTGGACGTCTTTCTGGACTTAAATCAAACCATCTTGAAAATCGAATTATTGAGATTTTAGACTTAATTGGTCTTACTGATTTTCGTTATAAAAAAATAGTACATTTATCGGGAGGTATGCTTCAAAAATTAAGGTTAGGGCAGGCTCTACTCCATCAACCAAAAATTCTGGTGTTGGATGAACCGTTATCTGGATTGGATCCCATGAGTAGATTTCAATTTAAGGGAGTTATTAAGGAACTCGCTAAAAAGGGAATAACAATATTGTTTTCATCTCATATTTTAAATGATGTTCAAGATATAGCTAATAGAATAGGAATTCTAAATGAAGGCAAAATCATGAAAATCGGGTCTCCGGAAGAGCTTCAAAGTAGTTTTCATATTGGCAATTTAATTGAAATAACTGTTGCCGAAAATACCTCATTATGTGAAGGTCTTGAAGATTTTAATGAAGTTGATCAAGTAGAGAAAATAAAAGACAATAAACAGTTAATTTATTTAAAATCTAATATTGATATTGATATTTGTATATCCAAAATTATGAATGCTGTGTTAGAGCAGAGGTGTAGAGTCCGAAGCTTAACTCTTTTAAATCCAAGTTTGGAAGAAGTATATTTAAAATACGTGGGAGGTGGATTTAAGTGAGTTTGAGTCTCCTTTTCCTCGATGAATTAAAGGGTTACGCAAAATCAAAAGTTATGACTGTATTATGGTTTGGGTTGCCATTTTTATCTTTTTTAATTCATTTTCTTCAACCTAATACTGAAGGATTACCAATATCATTGTTAGTGGGGCTTGTTGTATCAAGTATTGGGGGAACTCTTTCAGGAATAATGCTTAGCACTTCTATAGTTAGTGAAAAAAATCGTCATGTTTATGAACTCTTTTTAATTAGGCCTGTTAAGCGAAGCAGTTTACTTTTGGCAAAATTTCTTGCCGTATATTTATGTTTGGTTATAGCCATTATAATTTCTATTACTTTTGGAGTGATAATTGACGAGTTTACAGTTGGATTATCTGAAGATTTATTACGTGCAACAATTGAATCATTGATTATAAGTACAGCTTCGATGGCTATTACGTGCTCGATTGGAATTTTCTTTGGTGTATTAGTTTCTTCTGTACCTGTTGCGGCAATTTTATCTGTTTATTTAGGTAGTCAGTTATCTTCAATAATTCTTTTACCAACGTTCTTTATGGAAGGATTAAATCCTGTTATTTTAGCTTTGATTTTAGGAATTTCTATTACATTTATAATAATGACTATTAATGTATACTTATTTAGTCGTAAACAATTTTGAGCATTCAATGTTTTAACATTGTTTACTAACTAAATAATTATTGTTGTATAAGGTTTTAAGGAATTATTATAATATTCTCTTTTTTATCAATATCTAATTCAAATCGGAATTATTATAATTTGACACCACATTTATAACAGTATTTGGCATCTAATGGTAATTGATACCCACAAGCCGAACAAATTTTAGTTTTCTGTTCTTCTACTGTTTCTTTGAGTTTAACTCCGCATGTAGGACAGAATTTTGCATCACTTGCTATTTCTTCCCCACAAAACGGACAATTAACTTTAGTTAAAGGATTTTTATAACTCATTTTCTTTTATTTTTTTTAGGATTTATTGAATGTTATAATGATTTAATTATTAATATTTTTCTATATTCTGTACTTTATATTTAAAATTTTTTTATTTTACGAGCTAATGGGAGTAATAGCTTTCCTGAAAGCTTTTTTACTTGTAATAACATATTCACTTAAATCAGTTAAACTTACATCAGTTAATATTATAGAGAAAAAAAATTGTGTAAAAGAAAAAAAAATAATTATAATCTATAAATCGGTTTGAACTTAGTCTCAATATATTTAAGGAAATAATCCGGATTTAAATCTTCTCCCGTTACTCTCTTGATTAAGTCATTAGCTCTATAAACTGCTCCATGTTGATGGATATTTTCTCTCAAATAAGATAGTAAGTTAGAGAATTCCCCCTTTTTATAATCTTCAGGTAAATTTGGTTTCGCCTTTAAGGCACTATTATAAATCTGTGCGGCATAAAGATTTCCAAGGAAATAGGTAGGGAAATATCCAATGCTTCCCATACTCCAATGAACATCTTGTAATACACCTTGAGCATCATTTGGTGGAACAATTCCCAATAATTCTTCAAACTTGGTGTTCCATATTTCTGGTAACTCATCAACTTGTATTTTACCTTCAATGAGATCTTTTTCAATTTCAAATCTTAAAATGATATGTAATCCGTACGTTACTTCATCAGCGTTAACTCGGATAAATGATGGTTGGACAATATTGATTGCTCTATGAAATTCTTCTAAGGGATAGTCTTTTAAATTTTCTGGGAAATATTTTTGAAATGTGGGGTACCAGTAGATCCAAAATTCTTTACTTCTCCCTACAATATTTTCCCACATTCTTGATTGAGATTCATGAATTCCCATTGAAGTTCCGTTGCATAAAATCGTATCATGAAGTTCTTTCTTAATACCCATTTCATAAATAGCATGCCCAAACTCATGAATTGTACTTGTAATGCAATCTGGAAAAGGTTCTGTTGTTCTTGTTGTAATTCTCACGTCAAAAGATGCAAGTGATGTTGTAAACGGATGTGTCACCTTATCTTGACGTCCATAACCAAAATCAAAATTAAGTTTTTTAATAATTTCACGACTCAGTTCAAATTGCTTATTTTCATCATAAGATTTCTTAAGTAAAGAATCATGAGGCTTATTTGGGGAAGAATTTAATTTTTTAATAAAATCGATTAGCTTTGGTTTAATGGGATCAAAAATATTAGCAATCCAGTTATAGGTTGCACCCGGTTCATATAAGTCTATCAGTGTGGAGTATAAATCAGGATGCGTTCCAAGTTTTTCTGCTTTTTCTTTTTGCAATTCAACCGTTTTTTCTAGTAATTCTTGAAATATAGAAAAATTACTTTTTTTCCTTGCCTCTCTCCATTCTCTCGCAGCTAAAATACTCGTTTCTGCAATTTCAGTCACTAGTTCTTCAGGTAATTTCGTCGCAAGATTATATTCCCGAGTAATCTCTCGCAACATAGCTTTTTCAATTTCGTTGAGTTCAAGTTTTTCTGCTTTCTTTATTAATGTACCCACTCTTTCATCGGTAACTCTCTGATGCAATAATTTTTCTATTAATGATACTTGTTTTGACCTTCCTTCTAAACTTTTATACTCCATCATATTCACCTCTTGATCCCAACTTAAAAGCGCTTGAATATAATTCAATCTCATTATTTCAGCAAAATGATCTCGTAGTTCTTTTATAGCTGTCATATCCAAAACCTTTAATTTTTATTTAAGGAAAATAGTGGTACTTTTACAATAAAGTTTTACTAATAATATTGAATATATTTAATTCTTTTAAAAGAAGTAAGATATGAACTTTTGTTGAACTATATTCTATTTAATTTAGACAGATTGTTCTTGCTGTATGAAATAACCCGCAGCTAGTTCAATATCCTCTATAGTTAAGGGTCGTCCTAAGGATTGTTCTAAATCTGTGACTAATTGTTCACACAATTTTAAACTAAGTGAACTTCCTTTTTCAGATATTATTTTTTGAACTTCTTTGGCATAATCAGAGATTATTGGTTTTTTTATCACCTCAGCTAAAGCTTCATGAGGAGGAAACAATTCCATAGGCATTTTTAATCCAGACTTCTTTGGTTTTTCATCTTCACTTTTTGTGAATATTACAGGTTTAACTGGTTTAGACGGTATTTCAGATGGTTTGATTAGTTTTAGTCCTGAAGGTTTCACATCTAATTTTTGAAATGAAACCATTTTGCTTTCAGGTGTAGGAGGGGGGGTGCTAATTTCTTCTTTAGATTTTTCTTGATCAATTACTTCAATACTAGGTGCTGTAGTGGGAAGTGGTTTAACTTTTATTTTCTTTTTAAATCTTAATTCTCTAGGGATCTCAAAATCCATTTCTTTTGCACGTTCTTTCCTTAATTCTTTCTGTTCTTTTAATTTCTCACTAAGTTCATCCACTTTTTGTTGAAATAGATTCACTTGTTCAAAGTCTTGATAAGATGTTGCGATATTTACAAGTTCTTTATACTTTGCTAAAGCTTGGATGATATTTCCTACATTTAATAATCTTTCTGCTTCATTTAATGATTCTGTAAAATTTTCTGGGAGCTCTTTTTTTAATCCTAAAGTATCTTTTATTAAACCTTGAATTTGAAGTTTAGCTTCAGGAGAATTTAAAGATATTTCCTCAAAATTAGAAATATTCAAATCATTCCTTATTCGTCTAATGTCCTCATCAGCTACTAAATCTCG
>JAHQWY010000192.1 GCA_029856445.1 Promethearchaeia archaeon | reverse complement strand
GATATCGACATTAAAATTTCCTGGTTCTCCTTCAATTTTCTCGATAGATGAGTTTATTATTATATCTATATTCTCATGCCGACCAGTGAGTACTAGTTTTGGGGCAAGGATGCATATTGCACAATCATTTGTAGGAAAGGTTTTATCTAGCTGAGACATTACTCCACCAATACTCATCGATGATTCAACTATATATACTTTATAACCTGAATCTGCTAAATCAATGGATGCTTGAATACCTGCTATACCTCCACCAACAACCAGAACAGCACCAACTTTTTCCATTATTTATCCTCCTTAATTGATATAAAAAGTGGTATTTCTTCATTAAGCTCGTGTAAATCGACTAATCCTTTTTGTCTTAAAGAAACAATATGATTTAGCACATTATTGGGGGCAAGTTGGATTTCTTTAGAGATTTCTGGTACGGATTTACCGTTTTCAGAGATTATTTGTAATATTTTATGACGTTCAAATTCATTCTGAATCGTATCGTCAAGGATTTGTTCAAATTTCTCTATTGGAATTCTCTCGTTATATGCATTCCCTTCATTAATAATTTTTCTTTCTCTACCAACAAGAATTCTCAGTCGTGAATCTCTTAATACAGATTTTATTGCATCAAAATCAGATTGTAATTTTTTTTTCAATTTCTTGTTCCTAACCGGATTTGGCCCCAAATTTTCAATATGCTCATTAAATTTATTTACTAATTGAGCAAATCTATTACCCTCAGCAGCAGAAACCCAATCCAACTGTAAACGCTCAGCAAATCCTATTATCTTTAACAGCTTCTTCAACATCTTCATTTTTATTTCTGCTTCATAATTACCACTTATATAATGGCAATCTCCAGGATGACACCCTAACACCAGTACCCCATCAATGTTTCTTGAGAGTGCTTCAGCAATAAATATTGGATCAACTCTTCCACTACACATAACTCTTATTATTCTAATATTCGGAGAATACTGAATCCGACTTACACCAGCAAGATCAGCTCCAGCATAAGAACACCAATTACATAAAAATCCTAAAATTTTTGGAACGAATTTCATACAGTCAATCTCCTCCATATACAATAATTTCTGATAAGATTTGGCTGTCTGTAAAATGATGTATTGTAATTGCATTTTCAGGACAGCTGGCACCACATACTCCACATCCTTTACACATAAGTTTGTTAACGACCGCCACATCCAGCTCGTTTTTTGATATTGCATTATAAGGACAAAGTTTTGTACAGACTCCGCATCCTATACAAGTCTTATCATCCACTTCTGCTACTAAACCTGAAGCAATAATATCTTCGGAACTTAAAAATCTACTTGCCCTGCCAGCAGCCCCATTTGCTTGAGTAATTGATTCTTGAATATGTTTTGGCCAATGGGCGCATCCACATAAAAATACCCCATCAGTTGCAAAATCAACGGGTCTAAGTTTCGCATGAGCTTCTAGAAAAAAACCCTGATGGTCTAAAGGTACTTTAAGCATTTTCGCTAATTCTTCTGAATTTTCTGGAGGACTCATTGGAGGAGATAAGATAATCATATCAGTTTCAAAACTGATATTATCTTGTAAATTAGTATCAAATACCTTTATTCCATATTTTTCAGGTTTATTACTAATTTGGGTAATATCTGGTGGTTTATCTAAATTATATCTTAGAAGAATTGCATCCTTCCTTCTATCAAAGAAATATTCTTCAAATTCTTTTTTAGCCATCTGAAAGTCTCTATAAAGTACAATTATTTCGAGTTCTGGCTTTAATTCTTTTAGTATATTCAGATTTTTAATAGCTATTGCACAACAAACATTTGAGCAATATGTAATTCCTTTTACTTCTCTAGCTCTAACACATAAGATAGTTGTAATTCGTTTGATCTTATCAAGCCATGATTTACCTTCTACTTTTAATTTCCTTTCGAGTTCTAATTGAGTAATAACATTTTGATTTTTATCATTATACTGTGGATATCCAATAGGTTTTAATTCTTTTCCCCCAGTTGCAACAATAATAACCCCCACTTTAAATTCTGAAATTTCATTATTGGAATTAGCAATCGAGACATCATAATTACCTATATATCCTTTAACGTTCTTCACTTTTGACTCCAGGCATATCTGAATGTTTTTATTTTTGGTAGTTGCATCTATTATCCCTTCTAAAAATGTTGAAGCATCTTCTTGAGTGGGATATAGGAGATAAAGGTCATTTAAAAGCCCCCCCAGCCTATTTTTTTTTTCTATGAGATAGACATTATATCCTTGATTAGCAATATTCAACGCAGCAGTCATTCCCGATATACCACCGCCAATAATTAATGCTTTGGGAGTTACTGATAAAGTTTGCTCTTCTTGGGGTTTAAATAGTCTGGATTTTGCGACTGCCATTTCAATTAGATCTTTTGCCTTTTGGGTAGCTTCTTCTGGTTGATCCATATGAACCCAAGAACACTGATCCCTAATGTTTGCCATCTGAAATAAATATTTATTCAACCCCGCTTCTTGACATGTCTCCTGAAATAAAGATTCATGAGTTCGTGGCGTACACGATGCTACAACAAACCTATTTAAATTAAATTCATCTATTACTTCCTTAATCCTTTCTTGAGAATCAGAACTACAGGAATAAAGATTATCTTCACAAAATACTACATTAGGTAAGTTTTTTATATGTTCAATAACTTTTGGAATATCAATATATTTTCCGATGTTAATTCCACAATGGCAAATTAATACCCCAATTCTAGGCTCGTCTGTTATCTTTACCTCTTTTTCTGGTATTTCTATTACTTTTTCTTTGGTCTTAGTAAATTTAACAGAATTAAGTAGAGCTGCTACTTGGGATGCCACCCCACTGGCATCAGCCACAGTTTCAGGTATATCCATAGGCCCTTGGCAAAATCCTGCTAAGAAAATTCCTTCTTTCGAGGATTTTGATTTAGTAAAATGCGATTTCTCCTTAAAAAAGTTATAATCATCTAGTTCGATGTCTAAAATCTTTGCTAATTCTTCAGTTCCCTTAGAAGGGACTAAGGGTGTTGCCAATACGACTAAATTCGCTCGAAAATTATTAAGTAACCCTGATTGTAAATCTTCATAATGTATGATCAAATCATTAGTTTCAGGATCTTCTTTTATTCTACTGATTTTTGTGTGAAAATAATTTACACCATATTCATTTTGGGCTCTCTGGGTAAATTCATAGAAGTTTTTCCCATAAGCTCTAATATCATGTCTAAAAACAAAACATTGGGAATGATCAGAGTGTTCCTTTGTGATTATTGCTTCTTTACTCGTATACATACAGCATACGCTGGAACAATAGGGAATTCTTTCATGCAAATCTCTTGATCCAGCACATTGAATAAATGCTATCTTTTTTGGTTCTTCCTTATCACTTGGACGTAAAACATGTCCCCCAAATGGTCCAGAAGCACATAAAATTCTTTCATATTCTAATGCTGATAATACATTATCATAATCAATCCCCCATCTTGATGACAAACCGTCTCTAGCCATATCAAATCCAGTAGCAACTACTATTGCTCCAACATTTATTTGAAGTTCTTGAGGTTTTTGTGTAAAATCTATAGCCTGTGCCTTACAAACTTTTTCACAGACACCACAAACATCCCTTGTCAATTTTAAACACATTTCAGGATCAATTAAATAAATTGGTGGAACCGCTTGGGGAAATGGGATGTAAATAGATTTTCTTTTACCTAGGTTCATATCAAAAATATTTGGGGCTTCAATCTTCGGACATCTAGTAGTACAGTCTCCACATCCTTTACATTTATTCTCGTCAACAAAACGAGGTTTATTAAGAATGGTTACCTTAAAATTTCCAGATTCTCCAGAAACATCAGTAACCTCATGATAAGTCATTAACTCGATATTAGGATTTCTGAATACTTCAACCATTTTGGGTGCCAATATGCATAAACTACAATCTAAAGTAGGAAATGTTTTATCGAGTTGAGCCATTCTACCTCCAATTGAGGGTGTTTTTTCCACTAGGTAAACTTTAAATCCCATTTCAGTTAAATCTAAGGATGCTTGTATTCCTGCAATACCTCCACCAATTACCAGTACAGATCCTTCCATGGTTTTATTATCTCCTCAATTGTTTAACTTTTTTTTATTTTTATTATATCTGAAAGAAATTCTGAAAGATCCAAAATTTCTACCGAAGAAATTTCCTCATAATCTTTTTTAATACAATTTAAATGGACATTACATTTAGGACATGAGGTATATAGTTGAGTTGCAACCTCTTTTGCTTCTAAGATACGGGTATATCGTAATGCTTTAGAGCGTTCATTACAATTTAACCAAGAACTCACTCCACAACAAAGAGAATTCTCTTGATTGTGTTTCATTTCCTTAAAATTATATCCCATATTTTGTAGATAATTAAAAATTTCTCTTAATTTCTTAACTAAGTTGTTCTCTGCTGGTAAAAACCTGCTTAATCTACAGGGATCGTGATAAGTAAAAGTAATCTTCTGATATTTATCATTGGGTTGTTTAAAATCAATCTTGCCTTGCTTCCATTTATTATATACATATTCTATTATATGCTGAACATTAAACCTCTCGTTAAAATCATTAAATAAATTCGCATAATCTATCTTGAATGTCCTGTAGCATTCCGCACAAGCAGTAATTATCGTCGATATTCCTGCGTTTACAAATTTTTCTCGATTTTTCTTAGCTAACTTAATAAAAACTTCAAATTTTCCTTGACCCCAATATAAATCATGTCCACAACAAGTTTCTTCTCTAAGTACGACAATTGGTTCATTTTCAATTTTGCATAGAGTCTTTAAAGTACTTGATGCGATGGATTTGAGATTCTGAAAATCATAATCAAAAAATGGTAAACATCCAACGTAATAAAGGATTTCACCTTTATCTGAAATCTTACAACCTTTTGGGATCCAATCTAGTGGTCGATTGATTTTAATATGATCTTGACTCATCAATTCACCCATTGTGGGATAAATTCCTTTATGAGCAACCATTCTATCAAGGTTATGAATACTTTTATTTCTCATTTTATATCTGAGAATCCGAACAATATCAGCAAAATTTATATTTTTGGGACAATCCTGAAGACAACTATTACATGTTAAACAATCCCATAATACTCCACTATCAAGTATTTCGTCTTCAAATCCTTCCAAAATCATTTGGATGATCCTACTAGGCGTAAATTTCTGAACTTTACTAATTTGACATACTCCTGAGCATCGTGCACATTGATAACATTTTTTCAGTAAATTTCTTAAATCAGTTTCATATATTTTATCTAAAAAAACTTGGATTCCATCAGTTTCTTGGTCAACTTCACTATGTTTTTTCAGCTCGGTCAAATATCTCACACCCTTCCTATAAATTTTTTATAAAGTTTAATTCCCTCTCCATTTTCGAATGAGAGAACTTTGTTATTAGTTCTTTCATATTTGTTTTTTCTGGAACATCAATTGCTAATTTTTTGATTACTTTTTCGTTAAGAACTTGATGAAATAATTTACGTCCTTTTTCAGTTCTGGGAATTACGGTAGTATACTTATCTGGAGATCCTAGCCCTCCAAAAGAAATGTCTGAATAAATATTAGTAAAATCAGCACAACTAAAGCAAGCAGGACGTACATAATCGACTATTTTATCAAAAGGAATATGTGTGACCTTCCCATCTGTACCAACTTTTAAAATAAGATCTTCCTTAATGTTTATTTTTGTGATATCTTCAAATCTTACATCAAAATCCTTTTCAAATCTTTCTACTTGAGTTTTATCAAATATGAAATTATGATAACAAAATAAACCTAAACATATTTCAATATATTCTGAAGGAGTAACCCCTAAATTTTGCATGCACCTAATTGTATAAATCTGACAGGGGGTTCCTACTATTGCTAATTTTTTAAATTTATAATGGTTTAATTCCGGAATGGAACGAGTATACGTACAAAAATTTTGTACCTCATCTAATTGTGTAGCTATTTCAAGTTTTGTTCCTGAAGCTTTAATTAGATCTTGTTTATCGCCAGCAAACATAGCTTCTTTTGAAAAGGGACCTTGAATTTTAGCTACTATTGCCCCATCAATTAATTTCTTTTCTATCATATAATTTATAATCGAATTCACTACTCCACCATCAGTTCCATATTTTAGAAAATCAGGGTCAGTAGACTGGCAAGAATAAATATCTTCTAAATGACCAAGCGGCATTAAATTAAAGTCCGTAAATTGGTAAGTTTTATTAAGTTCCTCATCTAAGATGTGAGTTTGAGGACAAAGATAATAACAGATCCCACATTCAAGACAAGCATCTTTATTAATATATTCTGGAGGTGAATTAGGTTCCTTGAATCCGATGACATTATAATCAACCGAACTACAAAAACTCACACAACCTCCACATTCTTGACAAATTCCTTTCTCATGAACTTCTTCTATTAAATTTTGAAAAGTTTTTACATTCATAGTAATATTCTATTATTGTTCTTGTCCTAATTTAATGGGTTTACAATTTTTTCTTTTAGTACCAGCAATCCTTTCTAATAAGGGTTGTCCTGGTTTTACCTCCTTTAAACTCTTAGATTCAATTAATCCTGCTTTAATTGCATCGTTATAGACTTTATCACCTTTTTCATTTCGTGTAATTACCGTAGACCAACCACTTGGTGACCCAATCGATCCGACAGAAATATCAGCGTAATCAGCAGTTAAATCCTCGCAAAAATGACAATTATTGCGAGCATAGGATTTAACTTCTTTTAAGGGAACATTAAAATCTTCCCCCGAATCTAAATATATAATAAATTTGCCACCACTTATATCCATTTTAGTAACTCTATTAAAATCTTTATCAAATTGTTCTTTAATTAAATTAAGTACACCTTCATAGGGAAAAGATTCCATACAGAAAAGCCCTATTCTATATGTAATGTTTTTGAAAAAAGGTTGTCCGCTTGGAAATAAATAGGCTTTCTCCAATGCATTCATCATACAAGGAGTTCCTACGACTGCTATATTTTCATAGTTCTTTGTTTCATCAATGATACTCAAAGTTGATGCA
>JAHQWY010000191.1 GCA_029856445.1 Promethearchaeia archaeon | reverse complement strand
GGCATTTATTCTATACCTCTTACTTTTTTTTCATTTATAATAAATTCCTGCATTCGGTCAGTTAATCCTACTGTATGTGCTTCTGTCGCAATTTTCTGGATCGATTCTACTAGTAATCTTTCATGTGCAATATCTTCACCTTTTAACCATATACGCCCATTTTGAGTAACAAAAATATTGGTTTTTGTCAAATTTTTAAGCATTTTTATCATTGAACCATTACGACCTATAACTCGAGGAATTTTTGGTGGATCTATTGAAATTACAAATCCATTATTTTTTTTACCTAAATATTTACCAACAGTAGTTAATTCAGGTTTGTTTAAACGATCAGCAGACAGTATTTTTACAATCAATATATCTCCTATTTCGTATTTTTCAGCATTTGCCTCTTCTTGACGAGAACCGCCTCCGCTGCCACCACTACCTCTGAAGGATCTTATTTTACCTCTCTTTATAGTGTTTTTAGGTTTAAGAGTACCAAAATCTTTTGCATTAATGTCGCATTTATATTTCACAGGATTTTTATCAATTACCAGAGCAATTACTTTATCTCCAGGTCGAGGTGTATAAAATCCTCTAAGAGGGATCACGTTGACGTAGTTTTTTTTAATTTGTTTCAACCCAATATTTAAGGAAATTATCTTTGTTCTATCGTTATTATAAATGGTACCTCTCCCAGGTAAAAAATTCTTTGTATCTTCTGTTAGTACCTCTCCAGGTACAACGATATCTCTCGTATCCTCATCATCTTCGAAATCTTCGAATTCTTCATCTTCCGTTTCATCGTCTTCTTGAATATCTTCTCCTACATTTTCATCTGTTTCATTCTCCAAAATTACTCACACTCTTTTATTTATTTATTAATTATAACCTAACCGCTGCAAAAAAAATAACATAAACGAGAATCAGTTAAAAACTTCTTGGTTAGGATTTTAAGAGTTTTGTTTGAACTCTCCCATGGGTTAGTTTATTTAATTTATCTATCAATTCCATTTGTAAACCCGCTGGTAATGACACAACAGAAACCCAAGCTCCATCAGATTGCCATTCCTCTTTTTTAATTTGTGCTAATTGAGCTACAATATTGTATCCTTTAGCTGTAAAAGCTGATGGTATCTTTATTGCTATCTCTACTTGTTCCATACGAATAGGAATAATCGCTCGAATACTTTTTACTACATCATCAACTTGTTCTTCAGCATTCTTCATTAAATCAATTTTTACTTTTGCTTCCTCTATCGCTTTCTCTATTCTTTGATATGGGTGAGGTTTTTTATTTTGAGGATTAATCGCATTTTTGCTAATTATTGTTATAATCTGTTTCAGTTTTTTGTTCTTCTCCTCTTCTCTCTGAGTTTTCGTCCAGTGGATTTCTCCTTCAAGTAAAATATGTCCTGCTATTTTCATACCCTCAGTTGTTTCAAATACGGCTTCCATATCACCATCTGTTGCCTTTTTCCCTCTTCGTAAATCTTCAAATACGGTAAAGCTCTCAAATATAAGTTCCAAGTCTATAATATTATTATCCAAAATATCATCAACAGTAAGTCGGGATTTTTCTGCTCCTTCTTTTAGACGTTTGTCGATTTCTTCTCGAATTATTTTCTTTGCTTCCCACGCTTTCTGTGGATCCATTAACATCTCGAAACGCCTTCCAGATTTCTCAATTTTACCAATAATAAAGTCGCCTAAATCAATTCTTAATCGGTCTGTTGGACGATCGCTCATAATATAACTTCACAACTGTGTAACGTGATTTTCCTTGATTTCTACCTTTTCCTATCTTTTGCCTCTGTATTAGCTGATAAATATAATGGGCTAGAATCCTTGATTTCTTAAATAAGATTTTAGGAAGTCTCTAATTTCCCTAATAATTCTTCCTTTTCATCTAAACTTAATAGCTTAAAAGTCTTATCCTCTTTCAATATGAAAGCTACATCACATGTATTGCTATTTAAATTATCACCCATCAGCTCTTTTAGAGCTTTTAAAGGTAATAACTTTAATTCCTCATCACTCATCTCTTCTTTATAATGTTCTTCAAGGTAAGCCCTTGCTTCAGTGGCACCAGAGCCTATAGCAAAGGCTTTATAGCCCCACATTGCCCCACTTGGGTCAGTTAAAAATAAAGAGGGTGCACTATCATTATCTATTCCAGCAATTAAAAAAGACACTCCAAAGGGTCGAACTCCTGCATTTTGTGTGAATACCTGTTTATATTCACAAATATTTAGAGTACTATCTTTTACTGATATTTTCTCATCATAATTTAATAAATTAACTTGTGCTTGAATTCTAGCTCTATCTATTAAAACTCGCGCGTCACTAGTGAGTCCGGCTATAGCAACCCCTATATGGTCATCAATTTTAAATATTTTTTCTGAACCGACCACTTCTTGAAGTTCAGAGCTTTTCTTTTCTACCGCAAATACTACTGAATTCTTATTCCTACATACTATTGCGGTTGTGCCTCTTCGGACGGCTTCAATAGCATATTCAACTTGAAATAAACGTCCCTCGGGCGAGAATTGCGTGATAGCCATATCATAACCCCTTCCTGCCTGTTGAAACATAATTTAATCATCCTCTTTATTTTAATTTATATGTTATTAAAATCCTAAAGAATATAACCAGATAGGTTAATTTTTTTCAAATTTTAATTTCTAATTAATTCTTTTTGTTTATATTATTTTTTTGTTTTACTTAGTTAAAAAGTAGTAATAAATACTAAAATAAATATTTTGTTTAAATAATTTAAAAAAAGGGTAAAATTTGATTGGAAAGATAAGGTAAAAGTCGGTTAAAATTATTTATCTTATTCATCTAGCAATTTAAGACCATGCAACTTTATTAATGAAAATTGACCATTCTAATATGATTAAACCCTCATCCCTCGTATGTGCTACTAAATAATCTCCTTCTTTTGTAATTGAGCCAACGATATTGCCTTTTCCTCCACCAATATTCTTAGCAGCTAATTGGATATCATCATTTTTTAAAACTGCAAATCGAGTGTTTTGAAACATAATAGCAGGTTCTTTTGTTTTCCATGCAGTAAGAATTGACTTTCCTTGTTCATTAGATAATTGAAAATCCCCTGATTTGTAGACAACCTCTCCGTCACTATTTAACAGAAATATTTCTTCTACTCCTTCTTGTTCTTCTAAAGCTTTGACTAATACTTGAAATCTTTGCTCTTCCATACTTTTTCATCTATAGAATAAAATATCTTTTTGGTTACATTGAAAAATAATAATTTAATAATTTAAGTCTTTTTAGAACTGAAAAAACTATAGTATGGTGTGATAAGAAAAGTATTTTACCTTTTCCACATTAAAATACTTAAATTCCTTTAGTTTCTCGTTGGTTTGTGGTCTCTATGGTTAAAAACTTGGTGCTATTTGACAAAATTTATAATATCTCAAAAAAGAGGAAAAAGGAAGATATATATCTAAGATATCTGAAATATTTAAGAGAGCATGTTAAAGGATTCCCAAACACCACATTGAATATAAAAAAATTAAGGGAATTTGATAAGAGATTTGAAGTTTCTATTAGTGGTCCTGAAGAGGTTTTTGTATTTAATCTATTAAAGAATGAAATCGGTAGCATAAAAGATTTTAAGGATATCAAGGAGGGTGAGATATTAAAAGGTACACTAACTAATGTGGGAAAAGTTGGTTTTGGTTTATTTGTAGATTGTGCCATTATGAACCCTCATGTTGATGTCTTGATAAATTTACATACACTTAGAACTCAATTATGTGAAGGGCGTGAAAAGTCTTTACCAGAGATAATTGAAATTTACGATTTCATTGATCATTTTCCAATTGAACTTAAGATTATTAAAATAGATAAAGAAAACCAAAAAATTCAGGGAGAAATTGCCCCAAGTTCGCTAAGTCTCTTTAAAAAGATTGTAAATGAAAATCTTGAAGCTATTTTTTTAGCCGGGGAGACTAAAGGTCAATTTAAAAAAGCAATTACGAGAAAAGGTCACTTTAGGGATATCATTACCGTAAAGAGATTTGGATTCTTAGAAAATTTAATTCTACTAAAACCAGATTCCAACGCTCCAGGAATTATCTCTCATATTGGAAAGGACCTAGAAAATTGTAAGTTTAGTGTATTACAACCGAAAAGAATCAGAAAGTTATAGAATTAGTTTTTATGATGGTGGGCCAGGAGAGGTTTGAACTCCCGACCTTCTCGGTGTAAGCGAGACGTCTTTGCTACACATTTGAAATAAATTAATGATATAACCACTAGACCACTGGCCCATATTAGCGCTTATATATTCAATGTACAGAGGAATAATATAATCATTCAATACTTTAATATTTTTTTAAAGATTGAATTAGGGAGATAGATAATCATTCTAAATCTCTAAAAATATCTTTAACATAATCTCCCAGATCATTTTCTCTATGATACTTAAGAGCATCCTTCAAGTTTGTGCCAATTAATTCAAGCTTCTTTTCAATTCTATCAATATTAAATTCCCACTTCTTGGGTTTCACTATAGAGAGAAATTTAGAAATTTGACTTTTTGATGCTATAAAATTTTTATAAGAAATTGATGTTTTACCTGTATTTTTGTTTCTCCATTCTCTTTGAGTTATTTTTGGACTTGATTTTATGTTTAATGTTTCGCACATTTCTTTAAAATCTGTAACAAGGGGTAAGGAAGTATTTGTAAAATCAATTAATAATGAAGATCTTTGCTTTACTACTGAAATTGAACCATCTGTATCAAATAAACCCCTTAAACAAGCGATTGTGAAATTTCTATCACTTTTTATCCAATTTGGGACTCTAACTTGATTTTTTGTTTTATTACCAGGTTTTAATCCACAGGAGGTAAGATGCTCGAATAAACTTTTATTATCAATATAAAGGAACATTCCTTTTTCCTTACCAGCGGCATTTCTATTGTCTTTCTCCCATCTCTCGTTTAGTTTGATGTTATACATTGATTGTATTTTATTTCTAATATAAAGCATATACTTCTTCTCATCTACGCCATTAAAAGAAATTTGTTGTCGATATGACTGTTTGTTTAAATGACCATCTCCTAACATGATCCCTATTAATTCTGCTAGATCTTTATCTTTCTTATGTGTTAGGTTTTTTCCCTCAATTTTTTCACGTGGTATTTTTCGTCCAACTAATTCTTCTAATTTTTGGAAACTCTTCTCGTTCAAAGTTTTTGTATAAGAATAAGTTAGGTTTTTAATATTAGTTCCAATTTTCTTACTAATTTGTTGTAGAGTTAAATTTCTTTTAATTTTTAGATCATTTAAAACTGTTTCTATAGTATCTGCATCAATGCTTATTCTTTTAACTCCATCTGAGTTAAATATAGATTTAACACTTCTTAGGTTCTCATTAGGTTCATCTCTTGGAATAAAATCATCTTTAGTTTGTATATTTAAGTTTTTTTTTATATTTCGCTCATAATATTCATCAAATTCGCCTTCATCGAATTCATTCATTTAGAACATTCTCTTTTAATTAGATTATTAATCAAATATGGTATATTCTATTATCTTTTACAAAATGAGCTTTTTAAACCAAGATCAAAATAGAATAAAACCAAGGAATAGAATATAAGACAAAAAATATTGAAGTTTTTAAGGTGTGAGAAATATAAGCGCAATCGGTGGGATTTGAACCCACGAATCCGTAGGACACTGGTTTAGCAGACCAGCGCAGTACCAGGCTCTGCAACGATTGCCCGTTTTATTAAAACTTAATAACTTATAATTTCAATATAACGATTCAAAATTTTAATATTTTATTATCTAACCAACTTGTTGGAATAAAAAAGAAAAAGAAAAGATAATCTCCCAAATTGATTATTCAGAGATTATCTCAAAAACCATTTTTTCGATGATCGGTTTTTTGGTGTACCGCTTGTCATAATACCAACCAACTAGGTGGGCTTTTTGCTCTGGTGCTTTATCTGGAACTGGAGGCACCACGATTATCATAACGCCATTTGAGAGATATTTTAAGATTCTCTTGTCGATTGTGTGAAGCTTCTCGTTTCCCGAAGGATGCGAGTGCCATTGCCATACAATATCTGTCCCCAGCTCCTGTTTAAACTTTCGCATATTGTAGATTTTAGATTTTTTATATCTCATCCAGCTTCTTGGCTTTACGTGAACCTTGGTTTTGCGTAAGTCTGTATTCATAATGAATTGAGTGCAGATTCCGAAGTTTTCTTTGCGATCAGCAAAAAGCCAACCATGACAGATAAGAGGATATTCCTCAGCAGCTTTTTGAGTTATCTCTTTAAATAAACTTTCTGGTATTAAGTAACGAAAATCTTTGGCCCCGCTCATATTTTACCATCACAATTAGACATCAATGTAGCATAAAATTTATATTTTTCTTTAAATACGAGAGAGAATTAGGGAAAAAGCAATACAAAACAAAAAAAAATTTATTATATTAAGTATGATCTTATTTAATTACAAGATATCAAAAAATTAGCAGATGTAGCCTAGTTGGTAAGACGCTGGCCTTGAGTATAGCTTGCAATCAAGTGAGCCAGTGCGCGTGAGCGCTCGGGGGTTCGAGTCCCTCCATCTGCGTCTATATCATGAGAGTTTTTTGATTTTAAATGAAGGGCTATTGGCGCAGGCAGGTAGCGCAACCGGCTCTTAACCGGCAGGTCGGGGGTTCAAATCCCTCATAGCCCGTGCTTAATTTATTGAATTAGTAAATACCTATAAATATGATTGAAGAAACCCGAATTAAGAAAAATCTTGAAAAAATTGCTTTTCCTCGATTATCTGGAACTGAATTTGAATTAAAAGCTTTTAATTTAGTAAAGCAAGAAATACAGGATTTAGATCTTGAATATGAAGTTCAAAATTTTACATTTAGTTCATTTTATTCAAGAATATATCCTAAAATCGCATTTTTATCCGCTTCTTTAATTTTATTTTTTCTGTACTTAAATATCTACATGAATCTCTTTTTGGTTTTTATATTCAATCTATTAGGCTTATTATCTACATTAATTATTTTGACAAGAAAACCCGAAAAAATACAATTCATTAAACAACTAAAATCACAGAACCTTCTGGTAAAGATAAA
>JAHQWY010000016.1 GCA_029856445.1 Promethearchaeia archaeon | reverse complement strand
TTTAATCCAATTTTACTTCTTTAGCACTTTTATAAAGATAATCAAAATAGTACAAAGAAGAAGGACCAAAAGCCACATGATCAGTGACAATCCCGAAATAGGACATTTTTTCTTTGAATAAACTTTCAGAGAGTATAATAAAAGCATCTTCTCCTTCATCAATAATAATCGAACTACCAAAAATCTGATCTCTCCACCTAATTTCACAGAGGGAATTATATTTCTTAAGAAGTGATTTAAATGCTTTTTCCTCCAAAGCTTTGGCTTCAACTAAAAGTTTTATGTCTGTAACGCCTCTTGCTCTAGCTTTTTTAATATCATCAAAGAACAAGTCTAACAATTCGAATTCTGTTAAGGTAAAATAAATAGAAGTTGTTGCTAAATTAATTAATGAGAGAACTCTGTTTATACATACATCTCTACCTCTGTGTACATATAGAGAGATCTTGATTGGAGTATCGTGTGATTGGTAAATAGGTGTAAGAGTATGGATAATTCTATTTGAATGATCATTGAAATTATCACTGTATTGTTTTTTTGCAATTACTAAAGCCTCATCAGGGCTCTTTGCAAAGTATCTACTGGGTCTACTTTCCTCTTCCTTAACAACCCACATCTTATCCTTTTCCAGCTGTGTAAGGATGTTATATATTCGGGAGTAAGGAACACCTGATGCTTCAGATAGCTCTCGAGCATCCATTGGTCCTTTTGAGATCAAGGTAAGATAAATTGAAATTTCATAATCAGTAAGTCCTATCGACCTTAAAGAATCCTTGACATTTTCTGGAATTTCATTTGACATTATTTTACCATTTTCTATATAAGATATATTGAAAAATTAATGCATTTCTAATAATATTAATGGTACTACATTTTTTTAAAAAAATTTCAGATTTCAAATTATAAAAACCAGAATAAATAATATAAAACTACAATAATTGAGGATATAACTGTATTTTTTTTGAGGATGTCTTAAAAATTTATTCATGAAATTATATTTTTTAATTATTAATTATTAAAAAATTCATTATTTTAGGTCTTTTTACTGTATTTGTACTTGTTTATTTCCTTATTAATAGATTGATAAACATTTTCAGACAATAGTTTTTTCAATTCGCAAAAAAATTTTTGAATTTGAGAATACAATTAAAGTTTTAATATATATTATTCATCACATTTAATAATAAGGTTAAATTATTTTATTAAAAAGAATATAAAAAATTCGTGATTTCGATATTATGGATATTGTAGATCTAAAAATTTTAGAGTTATTAAAAGATAATAGTAGAATGTCTTTTAATGAGATTTCTCAAAGTGTAGGTAAAACTGAAGCAACTGTTCGAAGACGTGTAAAAAAGTTAACAGATGATGGTGTAATTAGAAAATTCACTATTGATTACTCTGTTGATAATAAACCTCGTACTCGAGCTACTGTGAAAGTTGAACCAGATTTTAAAGAAATAAAAAGAATTTTAAAAGAATTGTTAGAAATTGAAGAAATTACTAATATTTGGAGACTTTCAGGAGATTGTGGATTATTTATGAAAGTTGAAATACCTTCTATTGAACAATTTAATCCTCTTATAGAAGAGAAGATCTCACAAATTAAGGGAGTAAAAATAGTAGAAACATGCTTTATCACTGATGTAATTAAATAAAAATTATACTCTTGTCTAATATTCTTCAATTTTTCTAACAGAAATTGTATTTTTCTTGGTTCTTAATAAATTAGATTAGAATGATCTCGATAAATGAAATTTATTTGTATTCCATAATTTAAATTATCATTAATATTTGTAGGGATCAATATATGTCGTACAAATTCACAAAGGAGGAGCTTCGAGAACTCCTCATTGATTACAATAAGATTGCATTAGAAAATTATGAATTACCTGATAGTGTTGAGATCTGGGATGAAACTCTGCGTGATGGAGAACAAAGTCCAACAGTTTATTTAACGCTCGAAGAAAAAATTCATTTAGCAAAATTAATGGATGAAATAGGAGTTAAGCTGATTGCAGTAGGTTTTCCAGCAGTTTCAGAATCAGAAAAAAATATAGTGAAAACAATCGTTAATGAAAATATCAATAATGCAACAATTTTAGGTATAGCTCGACCGAGAAAGGATGATATCGATGCTTGTATAGAGGCAGACCTTAAAGAAATTGTTATTTTTATGCCAATATCACCTATTTTTCGAAAAACACTGAAACATAGTGAGGAGCAACAATTAGATGAGATTAGAACATCTATTCATTATGCAAAAGACAATGGTTTTAAAGTCAATTGGGTTTCAGAAGATGGGACTAGGTGTGATTTTAGTCATTTAAAAAATGTGTTTTCAACCGCCATACAAGCAGGAGCAGAACGAATAGTCTTAGGAGATACTGTTGGGGTATTAACACCCCAGTCCACTTCATATCTTATAAAACGTATTAAGGAAGAAGTAATTTCACCACTAAAGCAGAAAATCCCAATAGGAATACACACTCACAATGATTTTGGTCTAGCTGTTTCAAATACTATAACAGGTGTTATAGAAGGATGTCAATATCCTCATACCTGCATAAATGGATATGGCGAACGTGCAGGAAATGCTGCTCTTGAAGAGGTAGTAACAATATTAGAACGATTAGGAATAAAAACTGGGATAGATCTAACTAGGCTACCAGAATTAAGTGAAGTTTGTGAAAAATATTTCTGTAAACCTTTATCTCAATACAAGCCAATCGTAGGAGATTATGCATTTTCTCATGAAAGTGGACTCCACATTGCAGCAATTCTGGCTCATCCGCTAACCTATGAACCGATAAACCCCCATATGGTAGGGAGAAGAAGAAAGTTTTATTTAGGAAAATTTTCTGGAACAAAATCAGTATTTCATGCAATGCAGCAAAAAATAAAAGTGCTAGATTTAGATATACCTATAGAAATAATTAAAAAAATCTCTACAGAAGTAAAAAGAAAACACGAAACAACATCGAAAGAAGAACTCAGAAAATCATTCCATATTATTAAAGAAGAACTAAAGAAGGTAACGAAAGGTGTTAGTGATAAAGATTTTTTTGAGATTGTCAATAAATATGCTCAACCTTATATTCCAGAAGGTCACCCAGTGAAGCCAAAAAATAATAATTCTTAAAAAATCCCGTGTTAATTTATTTGTCTAGTAATTTATCAATAACATTTATCTTTTTCTTTGTTTTCTTAATGTCACTTTGTAGTTTCTTTGTTCTTTTTGAATATTCCTCATCATCAATCGTACCGGATGTGTGTTTTTTATCAATGAATTCCAGTAGGTCCTCAACAGAAGTAAGTTTCGATTCCAGTCCTTTTTTTTCATCTTTTAGTTCTTTTTTTGTCTTATCTTTCGTTTTGAGTTTAGGTACCGGTTTTAAACCGGTTTCATCAATTTCTTCTTCAACCATACTTTTAGGTTTAGGAGGTAAAGCCGTAAGACCATCCTCTTGTTTATTGCTAATAATATTTATTTCACTGGTTATTTCTGGGACAGAAGGTGCTTCTTGGATACTAGGCTGAGTATCTTGAAGTTCAGAAATTTCAAATTGATCAGGTTCAATTATTTCATTATCTGATTTTGAAGCAGTTGCTATTAATTTATCGATTGTTGTTTTAATTGTGTTTATTTGATTTTGAAAAATCTTTAATAACTCTATCAATTCACCTTTCTTGGAAATTTTCATCGAAAAATCTATATTAATTGTTCTTCCTTCACTTGGAGCAGAAGTGGCTGATAAATCAGATTGTGGTTGCAATTGAGAACTCTCTTCAACAGGATAAGCAACTGGAGTTGGAGCATCCAGAGTTGTCCTTAATTCTATACGATAATCAGAAACTAGCCATTTAAAAATATTTAAAGACAAACTTGGATGATCAGAACACTGAAATCCTCCTCCAATTTTATCTCTAAACATCTCATAACTACCTATACAACAAACCCTTCCTTTTCCTATTTCTGATACACAAATTAGAGGACAAGAAAAAGGTTCCGATGTTTCGTTTGAATCAGCTATTGAAAGTGCTCCACTCCCCACAATTGAAAGAGAGCACCCTGATCTATAACATAAAGTGTCTATTTCAGACGTAATTGGATGAGGAATGTTAAATGTTGAAATTAGCGGTATATTCTCCAATCCTAAATTAACTCGTTCATCTAAAACTTGATCATTTTCAAAAATGATTCCAAATTGTTCTGAAATTTCAGATAAGTTGCTCCCACGACCCCTATCACCACCTGCATGTGATAATAATAAGAGTCCACCTCCAGAATTCTTAACCCAATCAACTATTTGTGTAATTTCATTTGCAGCAATTCTTGAAAAGTCAGGACATACAAATACTAAAATATCATAAGGTATTAGTGACTCTTCTGTTATAGGGAGCTCTAGAAAATTATAACATACAAAATCATTTGAATTTAAGTGATCTCGAACTTCAGTTAAATTTTCATCAATTCGGCCTCTTGGTTTATGTCCAACATCAAAGGCTATGTGATATGACATTATTATCCACAAATATAATTTAAAATTCCTATATATTCAAAATCTTGATATTATTAATTACTATTTTAATCTTTCTAAAATTAATATTTAACTATATTATATAGAAATTACACTTGAAGTTTCACTAAGTTCTGCTTTTATCACCAATAATTAAATAATCTTTACTAATATTCTCAACCATGACATCACTACCTATTATTGAGTTTTTAGTGATGATGTTATTAAGTTGTGCTCTTTTTTCAATAACACTATTTTCTATAATGCAGTTTTCTATGATTGAATTTTCTCCTATTGAAACATAGGGTCCGATAACACAGTTATTAATTTTTGTGTTCTCTCCAATAAAGACAGGATTTTTCAAAAACGACCTATCGAGAGTTATGTTTCGTTTTGGAAAATCTTCCTTTTTAACGGAGTTTTCCATGAGTAGATATCTATTGCCGTTAAGTAATTCAGTGGGTTTACCAAAATCAAGCATTCCCTTTTTAAGTTTGACCGCAGCGATTCTGAAACCTTTATCTACTAAATCTTGTAAGCTTTGAGTTAAATATATCTCCGTTGTTGTGTCTGATTTTTGATCTAGATAATTTTTAATGCTTTCAAAAAGTGCAATTGTAGCTGAATTTGAAAAAGCATATGGACCAGCAATAGCTAAATTCGAGATAAATTCTTTTGGTTTTTCCACGAGGCGTTGGATCAGTGAATTTTCATCTACAGTAACTACACCATAAGAACTTGCAGCTTCGTTGGGGACTTCCATAACTGTAATAATTCCATCTATATCAGATTCAAAATAACGATACATGAAATATGAATATTCATCAATAGGAAGCATATCTCCTAAAAAGATAAGAGCACCTTCTCTTTTATCTTCCTCTTTTGTTTCAAATTGCTGTTTTTGAAACCTTATATTTGATAAATATACGGCTTCACCTAATCCCCAATAAAAGGGGATATTATTTGAATAACCTCTCGGAATTTGTTCAATAAAGATAAGTTTAAATTTATCATCATAATTTTTTTTTACGTAATCAATTATTTGTCTCTTTTTGTATCCAACAATAAGTATTAATTCCGTACTTGGATCAAATGTATAACTAAATTTCTCAAGAATGTGATCTAAAACAGTTTTCCCTGCAATTGTTATGAAAGCTTTTGGTTTACTTAAAGTAAATGGCTTTAATCTTGAACCAATGCCTGCTATAGGTCCAATAATTTTCATTGTTCGAAGAATAATTTTTTATTTCTAATTTGAAATTTAAATTTGTTTAATAAAATTTTGATTTATCTGAATCAAAAACTCTTTGTAAGTGCCCAAATAGAATGTCTAAACCATGGTCTTCCCTTGCTGAACATGGAATTAATTCACTGGTTGATCCCATTTGTATAAAAACTTCTGAAATAAGCATGGATAATTCTCTTATTAAACCTTTCTCCCTTTCATTTGTAGAATCTTCTAATGCTTGAAAATCTTGACTCCAATTAAGAATCATTTCGATTTGATCCTCATCTATAAGATCAACCTTAGATAATATATTGATTTGTGATATATTTCTAAATCGAAATTGAACTGAAGCTGCTAATAGCATAGTTGAAATAAAACCATTAGGTCTAAGAACAAAATTCGAATCAAAGAGAAAACTCACAGCTCTTTGAACATCACCAATTCCTAAAGCGCTAGCTATTAAAGGTCCAGTTTCTCGGAAAGCAAATAACTCGAGTTGACCCGCAGTATCCACAAATATCCAGTCTGGGTTGTATTCATCAATTTCGTCCTTAAGATCATCTAAATAATTCACCATTAAATCAGATGCTAAAATCATACCGCCATTTGGTCCTAAGCTGTACTCTTCCATAACTTCTTCTAAAACAATATAATCTCTTATATCAATGTCTGGAGTATATGGTGTGATTCGGGCTCCAGGATCAAGATTCAAAGTGATTGCTGAAATTTCTGGATCTCGATTTACAACATATTCTTTTAACTGACCGGTGAGAGTAGTCTTACCACTTCCAGCTGTTCCTATAAAATAATTTAATAATATTTTAGATAACCTCTCTTGAATAAATTTCCTCTTTTATATCCAATATTAGAAAATAATTAAAGATTTGCTACTAGCTCATTAGAATTAACTGTCAAAAATATGATTTTATATTCTATTTAGGTTTTTTGAGATCCTCTAAGTGGATTTTCTTTTCCTGTTGTTTTTTAAGCCTTCTTATTTGATTTTTAATTGCCTCTTCTTCTTTTTTCATCAAAATTTCATCATCTACTGTCAACTCTTTAAGTTCCTCTTCTGTTAAGGGCTTTAAAATAGCTTTAACATTAAATTCTTCATTTTCTTCAACATTTTGCTTGAAAATTGTTTTCATTTCTTTGATGACCATTAATTTGTTGGATGACATTTGATCTTGAATTAATGCTGGTTTAGTTGGAACCCTTATTCTTTCAATTCCCGACTCAGAGTTCCTATTAGAAATACGAGGGGGTGAACTATATGAAATATTTCCAACTGGCATGTTTTGCAGTGTCAAGTTCAAATTCTTTAGATGATTCTCAATGTTTTTCAAGGTTTTATTGCTTTCAAAAATCATTGAAATGATAGATTCATCCACAGATATACTTTTAACACTATTCTTTTCATAAATAACAGTACTTTCTCGTTTTACGTTATTGAAATCAGTTTTGACCTCTTGGTATACCTTTTCTCTAGTATACATATTATGTTGGTTTTTTTGAACACCTAAATCGATGAAATGAAAGCCGACATAACAATCTTCATTAACCCATACATCAGATATGTTGAATTTCTCTTCGAATTTATATTCGATACGCTGCCCAGAATGCATAAAGATTGTTAATCTTAAAATTTTTATTTGCAAATCATCATACCCATAAATCTCGTCTAAATCTATTGAAAAACAGAGATGTTTATCTGAATAGTAGAGCTTTTTAATAGAAACAAGATAAGGGGGTTGATTCGAAAATTTTTCTTGTCTAAGTGGTTTTGAAATCTCAAATTTCAAGTTTAAACGTTTAATTTTTTCTGGGAGAAGAAATTGATTTTCATTTTCGTCTTTCTTGAATTCTAAAAAAAGTCTTTTCCCCTCGTCCCAAAAAACTTGGAACAATTCCATTTTACGTTTAAACCCTTAATTTCAATTTCCTATTAATAGTTCATTTCTAATTGTTAGTCTTTACTTAAAAAAAAAGTGAGCATATGAAATTAATGATTTGTTTAAGCTACTACAGATGCTTCTTTAACTTAGAGAAGTAGTATATTGGTTTTTTATATTTTGTTTGAAAAACTTCAATTTCTTCCCTAGAATGGTCGCCAATATATCCATCTACATCCAAGACTAGAATAGCATCTTGATCTTCTAATTTTCTTAGGGCAATTTCTTGTAATTTTGCCCATTCATTTGGCGCAAATTCTTTTTTATTTAGTAATCCATCTACTGAGCAAATATATACGATTTTCCCATGTATAATCTGTAAAATCGATTCAATTTTAATAAAATAGTCTTTAAAACGTATTGAACCAATTAGATATATTTTATTTTCTTGGATTTTAGAAAAATCATAATCCTTGAATTCATCCAAGAAATTCTTATTTAATCGTTCTTTCCTCATAATAATTGCATAAATCATCAGTTCTATTTAACTACCTCATGAAATTAAATAGGGTTTATCACGCAGAAAATTTAGAATTCTTAAAAAAACTTGATTCAAAGTTTCTTGACCTAATATATATAGATCCACCTTTTTTCACAGGAGTTGATTATAAAGAGTTTTCAGATAATTGGACTTCTTTAGATGAATATTTAAACTTCATGGAAATAAGACTAAAGGAAATGTATAGAGTTCTAAAAACTACTGGTAGTTTTTACTGTCATTGCGATGCAAATGCTGTGTTTGATCTTAAACTTATATGTGATAAAATATTTGGAAGGCAGTTTTTTAGAAGAGAGATTATATGGAACGTAGGAAGTGTATCAGGTTTTAAAAGTCAGGTAAAAGGATGGGTACGTCAGCACGATACTATCTTATTTTATACCAAATCTGATCAGTATACCTTCAATAAGCTATATCTTCCTTATAAGGAAGAATATATTAAAAAAATGTTTCGATATAGAGATGAAGACGGACGACTCTATAGAAAACGAAGAGGAGGAAAACAATATTTAGATGAAAAGCCTGGAAACGCATTAGGAGATGTTTGGAATGATATATACTCCTATCAAACAAGAACTAGATCAAAAGAATATTTAGGATATCCAACCCAAAAACCCGAAGAATTGCTTGAGCGAATAATTTTAGCATCCTCAAATGAAGGAGATATTGTTGCCGACTTTTTTTGTGGAACAGGCACAACTCTAGCCGTAGCTCATAGATTGAATCGAAAATGGATTGGTGTAGATAATAATTCAAAGGCTATTGATTTATGTAAAAAGAGATTAAGTGTTAATTGAAGATTTTTAGTCAGATTCTATAATAACCTCTTTAACTCCAATCCAATCTTTTGCATCGTCAAGATTTTGGACGATTTTCCTTTTCGGAGATTCGGCTCTGTCAAGAAGTATTTGGATTTCTGTATCCAACACCGGATTTTTAGAGATAATCCAAGCGGATCTATCTAATCGTTCATTGTTTTTTTTTAGAAACTCTAAAATTATTCCAAATGATTCTAGATTCAGCATAATGAAATCCACCCCATCAACAATTACAGAAAAAGAGTCTAATTTTTTTGTCTTTCTATTAAATTCTTTTATGAAACGTTTTGCCACTGATGGCGGGAACATACCTAATGCCTTTAAATAGAATTGAGTTTCCCCAATTTTCTCGAAACGATACATTATTAATCTCTCAATTTCTTTATTTTCAAATTTATTAATTGTTAGTCATTCATATTAATTTTATCATTATATATAATTCCTTCTGTGTTATAATAGGAAATGAATTGTCCTAGATTATAATTTCTTCGATCGAAAGATTTAAATATGATAGTGTCCAATATAATTATTGACGTCCATGATCAGATTGGACATCCATGATCAGATTGGACGTCCATTATTATAGTAGACATATAATAAATTAGGGAGAGGTGAAATCCCCTGTTAAATAATATTAATGGTAAAAAAATGGAACAGAAATTAGTAAAGAAAGATGAATTGATTAAGTCTTTAGGACTATATATATTTCTCTTAAGACAGGATTCAAAACGAGATAAAAGTGATATTGAAGGAGCTAGAAAACAATATAAACTATATGAATTATATAAAACCTTAAATCCAAAATACTCTGAAAATATCTTCTCATTAAAAGATGCTAAACTTAAAGTAGATTCATCAGATATAATTTATAGTTCAAAATACAATATGTTCAGACCCTATTAATTTAAGAATAGACATAAAACAATTTAGATGTGATTTAGAAATGGAAAAAGTTATAGAATCAAAAAAAGAAAAAGAAATTCATGATATAGAGGAGAATGATACTATTCGAAAATTTACCTATAAGGTAACGGTCGTAGGTGATGGAAGAGTAGGTAAAACAACTTTAATTAAGAGATACACTGAAGGATCTTTTAAAAAGGAATATATAAAGACTCTCGGCGCTCAATTTTTTGTATATGATAAAGAAATCAATAATGATAAAATAAGATTAATGTTTTGGGATATTGCGGGACAAGATAAGTTCCACTTTTTAAGACCAAGTTTCTTTAAAAATAGCAAAGCAGCGATAATTGTATATAGTCTTGAAGAGGGTAAATTCGGAAGGGAAAGTTTTAATCATATATCATTTTGGTATGGTGAAATTACTAAACATTGTGGAGAAATCCCAATAGTTATTTTCGCTAACAAGGTTGATTTAGTAGATGAGACGAAATTAGACATTTCTTCAATTCAGGATATGGTTAAAAAAAATTCATTTCTTGGATATTACATAACCTCAGCAAAAACAGGAAAAGGAGTTACTAATGCTTTTAATGCCATTGTAGAAACACTGAATTGTGGGAGGGAAAGCTAATAAATTATTTAGTGAGGTTTATATGAAAATTGAATAGTGAAGGATTGACAAAAAAGCAGATAAAAACCCTGAAAGATTTGCTTAGGAAATTAGATTACTCAAAACAAGAATTAAGTCAGTTAAAAAACCTAAGAAATATTTTTAAATCTCATTATACAAAAGAGGAATTGGATGCTTTTGGTATTGAGTCTTTTTTTAAACCATTAGTAGAAGAAGAATGGATTGAGATTTCAAAAAGCAGTTGGCATGATCTGATACAATTTCTTATTGACAGAATTGACAAGATTTCGCTTGATAGGGGGACTGGGCTTGAATGGTTAATTTCTAAAATTTCCTATGATCTTTATATTAAATTCGATAAAACAATAAGTCAGGGACAAGCTGAAGCTGTTTTAAAACGTGCTTTAGGTATTAAACTTTCAAGTACTGGAAGAACTCAGTTATATGAGCTACGAAAAAAAATACGAAGGTATGAAAATTTCTTGGCTCATTTTTATGACCTAGCAAAAATTTATGATTTCACTTTTAAAGTGGTTATTTTAGGCTTAAAATCTGAACAAGCAACTAATTTACTCTTAATGCCCCCTATTCCAGGAGGAGAAGGTCAGAGAAACACTATAGGAGTAGGCTTTTATCCAAAAGCCATAGAAATTTCCAATAATAAAGTGAAATTGCAACTCTGGGACATTTCATCAGAAAGCCAATGGAGATCTTACATTAAGCCATATTGTAGAGGTGCTAGTGGGGCAATTCTAGCTTATGATAAGAGTGATCGGGAATCATTTAATTTAACTAAAGATTTTTATATGGAATTGAAGGAGGCAACTAATCTAAAATTTAATCCAATTGAATTGGGGGGTGAATCTGTTGACCTGCCTATAATTCTTTTAGGTTTAGGTAATGGTAAAGATATAACTGCAGAAGAAGGTCAATCTCTTGCAAATGAATTGGGTTTATATGGCTATATTGAAATCTCAGAATCAGAGACTGAGAATTTTGAAAACACTCTTGCATCACTTTCCCTTGGAATTATAACTAATTATCAGAATGCGTTAAAGAGATCACCTAAGCGGAAATTTAGGTTTAAGATAACCGTTATTGGAGATGGAAGAGTAGGTAAAACATCCTTGATTAAAAGGTTTACACAAGGTTCTTTTAGAAAAGATTATGTAAAGACTATTGGAGCACAATTTTCCGTTTATGATACGGAAATAGAAGGGGATAAGATAAGATGTCTCTTTTGGGATATTGCGGGACAAGATGAATTTCACTTTTTAAGACCAAATTTCTTTAAAAATAGTAGAGCAGCTATAATTGTGTATAGTCTTGAAGAAAACAATTTCGGTAAGGACAGTTTTAATCACATATCAGCTTGGTATAAAGAATTCATAAAATGGTGTGGAGAAATTCCAACAGTTATTTTCGCCAACAAGGTTGATTTAGTAGATGAAACCAATTTAGATACTTCTAAAATTCAAGATTTTGTTAAGGAGAATGACCTTTTAGGTTATTACTTAACATCAGCAAAAACCGGGAAAGGTATTAATGAAGCTTTTAACAAGATTATTGAGGAATTGTATATTCAATATAAATCACTTATTTAGTATTGATATTCTTTTAAAAAGTAATATTTATTTCTAGAATTTGCATTCACAAAGTTGCATTTTTTTTGGAGTCTATTTCCTTACTTCCTTCATTGCTCGCTAATCATTTAAATATGTATTTTTGTTTGTCATTAATAATAATATGTAAGAAATCAATTGATATTATGGGAATAGAAAAATTAAATGAAGACCAACTGGAAAAAGAAAGACTTGAAAAGGAAAAGTTGGAAAAGGAAAGGTTAGAAAAAGAGCGACTTGAAAAAGAACGGCTTGAAAAAGAAAGAATTGAAACACAGAAAATAGAGAATAAATTATTTCCCAGCAATTCACTTTTCATGATACCTAGTTGGGGTGATTTATTAGGTTATCCTACTTTAGGAATGTATGCTCATCATGAAGTTTCAAGGATAGTATCAGACACTGTAATTTTTTTCACGGGTTATGACTATTCCATTGAGATTGAACGAGGGACTCTTCATTATCTTTTTGGCTTAGGTTATTATTTCTTAAAATTTGAATTAGAATCTGGTAAATACATTACTGACCACAGAATTTTAACCGGATTAATACTCTCTGATTTTGCTTATGACCATATGGCTACGTCTGCTAATGTTACTTTAGATGATGATCAAGAAGTGATAATTGCCGAAAAAGTGATCAAGGTCCCAATTGATTTATCTTTTAAATCAGAGAATCATAAAACTTTCATAAAGGGTGCTTTAATGAGAAATATATTTATCCCTCATAAAGATATATTTTTAGAAATGATAGAAACAATTCGTAGTACTGATTCCTACCAAATAGCGAAAAATGGTCACATGTTGTTATGTACCCATTGGGATTTTTATAATCAGATTTTAGTATCTGATAAAATGAGAGGAAGAGCAGATGATTCCTATTTAAACTCAACAGCCGGATTAAACGGAATCATCTTTGGAGCGGATCAGCTTTTACAAGAAACAATTTCTGAAGTAAATCTCAATATAATAGAAAATAATATAAATTCATTGAAGAGCATTTATTCTAATCTGGAGTTTGATCCGATGTATCTATTCTCAATATTGGAAAATGCATCACCCACATTAAGCTCTGGCATTGGCCAAAGACCTCCCCCTTCGAGTGATTCTACAAAAAAGGGATCAAAACATTCAATTTTTGCTTCTGCGGAAGATCGTCTATTTTCATTCGCTAGTTGGCCAATGCAATTTAAGAGAAAAGCTAAGAAAGAACCTATAGTTCTTCATAAGATGGTAGAACAACCCGAGTATCTCCAACAAGATGACGTTCGTAGTCCTGAAGTTAGAATAACAGCAACTCCTGAATACAAACAGGAAAAATTCGAGTTAGAAACTTTAAAATCTGAAAAAGTTGAATTCAAACCATTACCTAATCCACCCATAGCAGATGTTAAACAAATTTTAACATATTTAAAGAAGGTTATCGTAGAAAATTATGAGATGCGGTCTATTGGACAGGCTTTTGAAATCGCTAGGGAGGGTATGATACAAATAGGGATTAGTACCACCACAACACATCAGACTAAAATATGGGAAATGAGTAAATATGCTAATATCTACGAGAAAAAGGAATCTAATCTTGGATTGTCACTAAAGGAAAAACAAGAATTAAGTAACAAAATTGATTCATGGTATTTTGAAATCGAAGAGGAGGAAAGGAAGGAACGAGAAAGGTTAGAAAGAATTCGCTTGGAGAAGGAAAAAAAGGAAAAGGAAGAAAAAGAACGAAAGGAAAGGGAAAAGCGAGAAAGGGAAAGACAAGAAAGAGATCGTATTGAAAGAGAAAGAATAGAAGAGGAAAGAAAGAAGCAAGAACAAGTGGAAAAAGCGCGACTAGAAAAAATTGAAAGAGAAAAACAAGAGGAAATTAGGTTAGAACAAGAACGCTTAGAAAGAGAAAGAGCAGAAATAGAAGCTATTGAAAAAGAAAAACTGGAACTTGAAAGGCTTAAACAAGAAAGAAAGCAAAAAGAAAAAGAAGCAAAATTAGAAGTAAAAAAGCGAAAGAAGATAGAAAAACAAAAGAAAAAAATAGAAAAAAAGAAGCAAAAAGAACAAGAAAGAATAAAAAAACTCTAATAAAATATTTTTAATTTTTTCCTTACAGGGGTGGATTTTATTAAGTTATTGAGACTAAATTCAGTTGCTAATAATGCTCTAAGAGAATCTTTAGCTTGGAAAGGTGAATATTTGATTGATCCATTTGGGCATTATACTCCAGAAGAAGAAATCATAATAGATTTAATTACGGGGAGATTTACTCCAGAAAGAGGTGGTGATAGTGTCGAAGAATATTATACTAAAATTCATGAATGGTTTCTGGATGTTTTACCAAGAGAAGGAATTAGTATAGAAATTATAGATAGAGCTATTCTTAAAATTGATCCAGCAGGAAAAGAATGTATTATAGTTGCTCAGGGTAGAGATTTTAAGGCAAAAATAAGGTTTAGATAAATGGGGACTGAGGGATTTGAACCCCCGACCGACAGGTGTCCACGGAACAGCTTATGCATGTAGGATCTGGAGCCTGCTGTGCCACCGGGTTATGCTTACTAAGCGATTTGCATAGAAAACTACACCAAGTCCCCTTAAATAATTAAAGATTTTATGAAATTTATATCTTTTTTTAATTAATCATGATATTTGAGGTTAATTAATGAGTAAAATGAAAAATAATTATTAATTATGTTTAAAAAATTCAAAACTCCGGAAATTCTTCCATACCTTTTTCAAGTTGAATACCAAGGGAATTGAGTGCTATTGCGGTAGTATAATATTGCCCAACAGTAAAAACTACATCCATAAGCTGTTGAGGATTATATTTCTTGGCAAGTTCTTCCCAAGTAGAGTCGCTAATGAAGGAATCAATATATAATTCATCTGCAGCTCGGAGTAATGTTGATTCGAATGAATTCCAACCTTCTGCATCTGGACCTTCCTTAATCCGTAAGATCTCATCCTCGCTGAATCCAACTCTTTTTCCAATAAGGCTATGTTGAGCCCATTCATACTTGGAATTACAGAGCCACCCTGTACGGAGAATAAGGATTTCTTTTTCTCTAATAGGAAGTGAGGATTTATATAAAACGTGATTACCAAAAACACGCCATCTATTATATAATTTCGAATAGTTCGCCATTGTAGCCAAAATATTTATTACTTCTTTTCTATTATTCAATTTTCGCCATCCTTCAATTAAATTTCGAGCATCATCATCCCATTTTGATTCTTCTAAGGGAGGAATTCTTGGTTTCGAAAGATAAATTGATTTTCTTTGACCCATACTTTTGTTAAATATCTTTTTATTTTTTTCTGAAATTGTATAAAACACCAATTTAAATTTTTAAGAATTAAAAAGTTTAACAATATAAGATTTTATTGATTACTCAGAGAAATTCTAGAAAAAGAGTTATATTAAAAATTCGGGCTCTTGTCACTAAAAAAAAATTTCTGTGATCAGTGATTCAAGGAAAGGGAAGTCCTTTAATTCAAGAACTTGACTCGTTTTATAGAATTTATTGAGAGTTTGTTGTATTGCAATATTCCTTCGAAGGTATTCTGTAAATTTTTTTAATTTTCCCTTAGCAAGATATGTTTGTCCTTCAAATAAATAACAAACTGAGTAACTTTTTATAGGTTCTACAAGAACGGTATGCTTCCCAAACTTAACTCGATCGAGTCCTTCAGAAAAAATTTCATCACTAATGGAGTTGAATGCTGTTAGAAACCCGCTAAAAAGCTCTTCATCAAATTTCCATTCATCAGTAAAGGAATAGGAAAATAATAATATCCCTCCTTCTCCTATTATCAGAAGAACCACTGGTTGTTCATCAATTACTTCTGGTTTCTCTATAGTCCCACTTTCTACTAAATATTCAATAACCCCATCTACTGAGGCTAGTTTTATACGTTCTGAAGCAGGAGCATTCCCCTTCTTAAGCCCTTCCCATTTATCTAATTGTTCTAACAAATTGTCATGTTCAATTGATATCGCTTTTGCTAAAAAGCCATAACCATGTTCATCAGCAATTTTCTGTCCTTGTGTAAGAAATTGCCTAGCATCACCCATGTTCATCTGGATTAGGGCAATTTTAGCTTGTAATAACTTTGTTCTTGCAAGTAATGCATAGGAATTTTCCTTTTTCGCAATTTCAAGCATCCTTGTTATAAATCCGCTTATTTCATCTAAGATAGTCAAGTCATTGGTCAAACGCAATTCTTTAAGATAAAGATCACAAATTTGGCTTAGAGCTACAGGTGAATCCTTTTGTTTTTCAAGAATATCCTTTAAAATATTCTCTGCTTCAACTAGATCACGAATTCGAGTACTATATTTTAAAATTCTTACTCTTGCTAAATTATAAGCTAAAATACCACCTTTAAAAAAACTTCGATCAATAAGTTGTTTACACTTTTGTAAATAGTATTGAGCAAGTTTGATATCCCCATTGGTCGTTAAACAATTAATTATTCCGGGATATGGGCTATATTGGGGATTATGGATTAAAAATCCCATGATTATAGTAGGAAAATCTTCATAAATTGTTATGCCTTGTTCAAAATAATTTATGGCGGAATCTAAATCACCTTTAATATAATACATATTCCCAAGACCCCTAAAAGTATACCCATCTATTATGATCCGACTTTTTTTATTTTCTGTATTTAACATGAGACTTTTATTATAATATTTCAAAGCATCTTCATACTCTCTCTTGTTAGCATAAAGCAAACCTAAATTCTCTAAGACGTGCTTTTCTATTCTTTTTACTTCTGATTTATTTTGATCCAGTTGTTTTATAAGATCCAGAGATTTTTTAAAGCTATCTAGAGCGATATCTTCATTTCTCATATAAAGCAATCCCTTTATCTGAAAAAATTTTGCTCCTTCTTTGCCAAATTCAACTCTATCTTCATACGAAAGTGAGGTTAATATACTCTCCCCTCGGTTAATCTCTTTCGATGACAAATCTAATCTTTCTTGTATATTCTCTATATTGAATATAACAAGTAATTTTAAATTAATAGCCTTTAATGATAGATGGGGATATCCTAATTTTTGGCTTTCTTTAAAAATTTCTTCACCAATTTTAAAAGCTCTTTGAATTTCTCCTAAATAGAATATTAGTCTCCCGATATTAATCTGGTTCTTAAGTTTTTCTTCAGTTGTGAGATTTTCTTTCTTTTCTAGTTCATTAACTAGTTCTAAAGCTTCATCTCGTTTCCCCTCATTTATGAGATTCCATCCTCGTTCTATTTCTACGGGCACTAAATCGGGCAATTGGATTTACCTTTTAAAGTCAGAAAAAACAAATATACAATTTCGATTATGAAAAAAGAAGTATTTTCAATTTATAAGAATTTTTAATTTTCTTATTCTCTTTTCATAGTTAGTAAGAAATAAAATAAAACGAATGAAAACCTTGTGATTAAGGTCCTTCCTAAAAATTTAAAATTAAACCTGAGTACTATTTCAGCTATCCAGTTAGCTGCAACTACAATAATATCTTTACTCTTCCAATTTTTGATTCCATTTTCTTGGCAACCATTAGATACATTTCAATACGGTGCCAAAAAACATGGTGATCCTGGTTCGAATTTAGTATTTTTCACTATTAGCCAATGGTATTTCTCTCTTTCAATCGCATGGTTATTTTATCGTGAAAATGCTTATATAAACAATTTCTTAATTTATTCAATCGTACCTTTAGGGATGATTGCTGTATATGAATTCGTTGTTTTGTTTCTCTACTACGATTATATTCATATAACTCCCCTCATCATTGACATATATTTAATTTGGAAAAAGAGAAAAACATTTTTTAGGAATTTCGCCCCGCTTATTATTACAATAAATATTTCTTGGTTACTTTTGGTCTATTTTTTTAAGTTAGCTTATTATAACGAGGATTTTATAATTTTTATAAGAAATGTTATTGTTTATTTAGTCTTATGGATCGCTTTATCATTTTTATTTAATCCTAAGAAAAGAGAAGTGTAAAATAGTTAGATAATTCTTATATTTTTTCCCCGCATTCTTCACAAAATTTAAGAGTTTCTATATTTCTCAATTTAGCACCACAATTAGCGCAAAAATTAGGTTTTTTAGGGGAAGGGGCACCTTTTTTAATAATTTCATATTGAAATAATTCTTTTTCTTCTTCCGAATGCTTAAGTTCAATATTACAGTTTTCACAAAATTTTGTTTCAACTCGCATATACTTACCACATGAAAGACACTTAAACCACAATTTAAGACCACAATTTCTACAAAATTCGCCATATTTACTAATTTGAGTATTACAACGTGGACAATATTCCTTTTCTAACCAGAAATAATGGGATGTAAGTTGTCCTACAAAAATTAAGAAAAGGGATACAGGAAGTAATATCCACCAAAATGGATTGATTAATAGAGATAATATAATAGTTAAGGTAGTAATTAGAATGAAAATTAAAACCCATACACCTAAGAGACTTTTTTTCTTCATGCTTCTGCTAAAACTCACAAAAATCCCTAATTTTTATATTTTAATGTATAAAAAATATAAATTTTCTTAAGCTTTAAGATATTTGGATAAAAGAATTACTCAATGGGTGTTTTACAGTAGGAGCAAATTTTTGTGTCTTTATCATTCTGCTCACCACATGCAAAACAAACTATTTTATTAATCCCATATAATATTTTTTCTTCATCGTTTTTAACAATATTTCTCTCAAATCCTTCTTTAGACATAATCCAACATACAACAAGATTTACTTTAATTATGAAAAACATCTATAAGTTTAATAAAAAATTGGAGTCCGATCTTTGAGATGCGGATTTGACAGCAAAATTTAAGAGTTTGATTTTATTTATATAATCATACTAAAAAATAAAATTGAGTTGATTAGAAGAAATTGCCTGGTTCTCATGGTTCATTAACAAAAGCAGGAAAAGTTAAGATGCAGACTCCTAAAATAGAAAAGTCAGGAGTTAATGCTCGAAAGAAGAAACCTCCAAGAATGCGATTTCGGGATTTATATAATGCTCGAGTTGTTAGTGGTGGATTTGGAGGTCAAAGAGATAGTCTTGGGGCCAAAAGATCTCAATTTAAAAGATAAAATATTTTTTTAATATTCCTCTATACCTATCTTCTGAAGTTGATTTTTTAAATTTCTACTTTGTTTTATATGAAATTGAGATTTCTGATTATTTCTTTCTATTATCTTGTAATAATCACTCATCAATAGGTTCCACCGTATAGCTCTCTCGATACTTTTGATTTCTTTAGGGGAAATATGGTTTCTTAAAATATTCAAATAATAAATCGCTTTCTTGGAATCTTTTCTGTGATGAATATAGAATTCCGCTATTTCAAGAATATAATCAATAAAAATATTCTGATTTTGTTTATCATCAAAATTAAATTCAGTATTATTTAAACCTGCTTTTAAGAATCTCTGAGTTTGTGAAAGATTTCCTTCATTTTTAAATCTAATTGCACGGTTTAAAAAATACATCAATTTTATTTTAGGATATTTATTCCCAATTTCAACCACTCTTCTAAAATAATCTTTTGACTCAACAATCTTATCTTGATCATAATAAATTAGTCCAATGTAAAGGTATGCCATTCCAGCATAATTGATTTTAACGAAAGGGGTTTTTTCGTTTTTTAAGAAATTGATAATTATATTAAAGTGATTTAAAGCCTTCTCATAATCTTTCTTCTTGAAATAAAAAATACCTAATTTATAATGTATTTTTATTATGTAATCTATGGGTACCTCTCCTGATTTAGCAACGCCAAGAGCGCTTTCCAGATAATTATATGCTAAATCTTCATTATTTAAAAGAGCTGCAATCTTCCTTAATTTTAAAAGGATTGATACAACCACTTTTTTCTGTTGATTCTTATTAAAGACTTTTAATGATTCATTCAGAAGATTTGCAGCTTCTTCAAATCTATAATTCTTAATAAGTTCTTCTGCTTCAGTATATAGATTCATAGTTTCAATTACTTCAAAATTAGTAGGAGGTTTGTTAAATAAATCATTGTGAAAAGCGAATAGCTCTTTTGCAATTGAACTCTCATAACAAAGTGGAGTGAAGGGGAAGTTGTTCTGATCTAAAACAAAATTTTTACTTCTATATATTAGTTCTTTTGAAGATCTAAAGTTTAAAAGATCCCTCTGATTAATTCTATCTCCTTCGATTATTTTTAAAATAGAATTCAGAATGATTCTCGAGAATTTGATCCAATTTTCCACTAATTCCTCTAACTTAAAATCAGGATGATCATTAAATAAGGCATTTAATATGTATGGAGAATAAGAATCAAAAGAACTCCTGATGTAAAACTTTTTATATTCAAGATCTTTGAAATATGAAAGATATCCTTTTTCAAATATAAAGAATTCATTATATTCATCCTCATTTGAAAAAAATAATGTTTCAGATGTTCTTATTTTGGGAACTCCATCCTTTAATTCCCAAGGTAACTCAAAACTAGGATCTAATCCAATATTTTTGAGAGATTGTACAATATTATTATGTTGTTCTATTATAAAATCCTTTATTCCTTCTCTCTTATTTAAAAGGGAAACTCTGATGCGATTTAACCAAGCATTCTCATTTTCTCCTCTTATTAATTCTGGCATAATCAAATTTAGTAGCCCTACGAGTTTTTGTTCTTTTTCACTAATCGGAAATGAATGTTCCAAGGTGAGGGAAATCGCTAAAGTTCTAAGAGCTTTCATTATATAAAGTATTGCAGTAAAAGAATTTTGGTTTAAGTTCCAAATTTTAAAAGCTGTTGAAACCCGAAAACTTACAACTTCAAATGGAACATTTAATCTTATCGGTAATGTTATAGGAAATTTAATGGTAAATATTATAATTTTTTCCTTTTTCAAACTATATCGAAAGTAATTTTCTATACTTCCATTTATTTTCCAACCATTTTTTTCAATTACTTCGCGGAGATTTTTTATTTCATTTGATGAAAATGGGCTAAAAGACATATTAGTTGCTTTAAATACTTTATAATGACAGGAATTAAATTAAATCTTAATCTTAAAAAAATAGTAGTGTAAGGGAATTTTAATTTTTGGGTCAAATTTTTTAAATCGAATTTACTTGTAAAACATGTATTTTAAAAAAAAAAGGGTAGAATCGTGTATGGATGTTGAAAAATTTAATAAAGCGCTGAAAACTAAAGTTGCATTAGCTAAAGGCTGCGAAAGAAGAAATGAAATTGAATCTGCTATAAAAATTTGGTTAGAAATTTCTGAAATGACGCTAAATTTTTCAAAATCCCGTAATATTAACACTACTTATAAAAATATGCTTATCAACAGAACTAAGGGTATAGTAGCCCATATTAAAAATTTGAAAGCTGGTCAAATAGAAAATGTTCTTTTTGATGAAGAGATTATTTTAGAAGAAGAGGAATCTCAAGAAGAAATTACTTCTGAATCATTTGATAGTGAGAAATTAGTTCCTCCTAAGATTAAAAAAGAAAAAAATGGAGGTAGGAAAGCAAAGACTAATAATGATGTTTCAATTGTAGAGAATTCTGAATTCAAAGCTATACCTGAAGGATTCAAAGAGATTCAAACATCAAAAGATTTTAAAATTATCACTCCTCATGATGAGGATTATGTAAAAAAACGATTGGGTTCTGAATCAGACTCAACTCATGAACAATCTTCTCTACCACCACAAAAGAGATTTGATTTTGAACAACCTAAGGTTAATAAAGGGTTGATTTGTTTTGCATGTGGATATGATAAAAATCCTAAAAATGCTAAAAATTGTAAGAACTGTGGAACTGAATTAAACTAAAAGTATTATGATAATTGAAATATAAGATTAATAATTTCAATTTAAGAATTAAATTTTTTTTTTCGTTTAGAATGCTTTTTTATCGCACGTTCTCTCCAAATCGAATTCCATTTTTTAAAACCTGATTTTACCCATTTTTCTCTATTATAAAAATCATACGAAACCCAATTAAACAAAATGAAGAAACGTTTTGCACCAGCTCTAGTAGATAATTGTTTTGATCTCACTCCTAGATCCTTTCTAAGATGTTCAATTAGTTTTCCCTCAACAGCATCTTGAAGTTTTCCTTCCACTATTGTATCTTCATAATTTATACCTTCTTCTAGAAAATAGGATCGAACTTGATCAAATATATTCCCACGGCAAAGATGTACGATTTCTGTATTTTTATTAAAGTTTAGTTCTGCTAATCCATCTTTAACTAAACTTACTACTACCTTAAAAGGTTTCTTGTT
>JAHQWY010000015.1 GCA_029856445.1 Promethearchaeia archaeon | reverse complement strand
GAACCTCGATGGAGGGAATTTGGACCAAGAACTATGCTGCCCAATTCTAAGATAGACTCAAAGGGAAGACTAATCAATGCACGAGGTAAAACACTATTCTCAAGATTATCAAAGATCCAGAATTCGTTAATTTCCAGCATTGAAAGAAACTTTTGGGAAGCTAAGCCCAAACTTAAAATGCTTACTTCAAAAATGAATATCCCAGAATATATTAAAGAAACAGCTTGGAAAATATATTCTGTTGTAGCAAAAAAGAAATTAACAATGGGACGATCAATTGATGGTTTTATTGCCGCATCATTATATGCTGCAATAAGAGTACATGAATTTCCTCGATTGCTTGAAGAAGTATGTGAAGCTTCCATGACTCCAAGAAGAACTGTTCACCGTTCTTTAGGTATGGTTGTAAAAGAGGTTTTGCCAGAACTTTCACTTAAATACAAACCTATAACTGCGGAGCAACTAGTCTTTCGGTTCGGGAATGACCTCGGTTTACCCATGGAAACCCAAAAAAAAGCGATCAACATGCTTGTGGAAGCTTCAAAGAATGGATTACTCCGAACTGGGAAAGATCCAAAGGGATTAGCCGCAAGTGTCATTTACATGGCAGCGAAAGCTGGAAATCATCGGAAGACTCAGGCAGAAGTCAGTGAAGTGGCTAAAGTTACGGAAGTGACACTTAGAAGTCGTTCCAAACAAATAAAAAGCAAACTTCAGTGATTTGGACAATATCTTGAAAGATATGGTTAAGTTGAGCAATTAGAACAAATTTTTTTTTCTTTTTTTTTAATTTTCATTACATTCTGAATAATAGATGTATCCTAAAACACCTAGAACTAAAAGATTTTTTATAAATGAACTAATTTTATGTTTTATATTTATAATGGTGGGAGAGGAGGAACTTCAAAATCATTCCATACTTCCGTTGTTGGATAATCCCACCAATGGGAGGGGATTTTAGAATAATCGCCATATTTTTCGAGTCCTCTCCTAAAAGCTTTAATATTTTTTTGTGGAACTCTTAGATCATTAGGAGTAGGATAAAAGAAAGCTCCAAATCCACCATTTTTTGTACCAAGATTTCTTACCATATGCCAAACCTCTCGTTCTACTTCTTCAGGTGTGCCTAGAGTATAGATAGATTGAATATTAACACAAGCCCAAAACATTATTTTACCACGATAAGGATTCAAATCACTATATCCACTCATTCTTGGACTATCAAGTTCAATGGCATCAAGACCCCATTCTATTAAAACAGGTAATAATGAATCGATTTTTCCACAACAATGATGATGTACTTCCATTCCGAGAGCATGAGCTTCGTCAATAATATATTTATAAGACGATTCATAGTGTTTTTTGAACATTTTCGGACCAAAAAATGGTCCTTTTTGCTCTCCTAAGTCATCTACTAACATTATCCCATCAGGATTTAAGCCATATTTAAAAGATGCTTTCATTAACTTAACATGATAATCTGCTACTAGTTCTAGAGCTTGTTTAAGTTCTTGTGGATGATTTCTATGATCGAGTAAATATGTATTAAACCCTCTCATAGCAGCTACGACCTGAGAAGGTCCGAATGTTGGTAATATTATCATTAGGTAATGATCCTCACTAACATTATTTTTTAGTTTAAGAGCGAATTCAAATCTGGTTTTATCATCTGCATTTGGTGTATATTTTTCTATATAATCCTCATAATATTCCCAATCTAACAATGAAGTTCTTCCCGGATGCCCCATATTTTGATCATTACCTTTCATATTCCAAATACAACCCCACTCATCAATTTCTTCATGTGGTATTTTTCTCCATTTATTTCCCTCGAATTCTGGATTTTTATTTGCCCAGTTAGGTCTTTCCCAGTCGAAAACTCCTCTTATATGAGGAAATAATCCTTCTTCTCCTTCATTCCATCCAGGCTTCCAGTTCTTAGAGTAGGTTATAGGTAAAGGATAAACATCTCCAGCTATCAGATTGAAAACAGGTACTTTATCAGGATTATTGAAGCGAATTGCTGCTTTTACACGTTCTTTTGCATTCATAATATCTCGATGCTTGCATGTTATAATGGGGAAAATTATATTACTTTTTATAAATGTATATAGTTAAAAAAATTTAGTAACCATCAAAGCTGATCTCCTTCCATATAATTTAATTTAATCCATTTTTTCATTATTTTTTTAAGAAAATATCTTTAAATTCATGTACTTATCTTAATCCAAAAAAATTGTGTTAACCTTTTTATTGTTTTAAACCAAAGATAGATTATTATTAATTTAAGTTAGAATCTATGCAATTTCTTGACATTATTGTGGGAGTTTTAAGTATTTTATTTGGCTACCTTTTAGGTTCTGTAAATCCTGGTTATTTATTTGGTAGATTAAAGGGTATTGATATACGAGAAGAAGGAAGCGGTAATGCTGGTACTTCAAATGTTCGCATTGTTTTAGGATTTAAATATTCTGTTCCGACAGGAATATATGACACATTGAAAGGTATAATTGCCGTCTTTATTGCACATGCGATGGGTGCTAATATTATTGTTGCTCAACTGAGTGGATATGCTGCGATTATTGGACATATTTTTCCTTTTTATTTGCAATTTCGGGGTGGTCAAGGTATCGCAACCGCTACAGGACTAATGCTCCTTTATATGTTTACTCAATATTTTGTTAATTTTGAATTCTTATACCTGATATTATTCTTAGCTTGTATATATGTGATATTTTATCTAGCTTCTAGGGTTAAAAAATCTATGCCTATGGTATTTACTTTACCTGTCTATGGATACATGATTTATCTACATTATCCTAATAATCCCTACAATATCTTCTGTTGGATAATTCTTGTCTTTCTTATCTCATTTGGTATTTATAGTATCTTTGCTTTAAAATTGTTTAAAATCGAAAATGAGAATTTTAAATCGAGTTGGTGGAGAGTGGCGATAAGACCGGTTACTCTTCTGTTTTTGCTTTTTTATTTTGTTTTTTCTCGAATGGTAGCTCTTATGTTAATAGGTATTGTAAGCTTATGTTTTATTGGTCTGGACCTCTTTAGATTCCTTCATAAACAAACGAATATATTATTAACAGAGAAAACTAAAGCTATTTTTAGAAAGGGTGAAGAAAAGAAATTTTCCTCTATGACAATTTTTTTAATCTCTACTTTTATTATAATTCTGTTATTCGAAATTGAGATCGCAATTACAGCCTTAGTGTTCCTTACATTTGGGGATATGTTTGCCAAAATATTTGGATTAGCTTTTGGGCAACACAAATTTTTTGATAAATCTATTGAGGGATCTCTTGCTTATTTAGGAACTATTGTTATATGTGGATATTTCGTCTATAATATGGTGGATATAAGCTTGGCTATTTTAATAGCAGGAGGAATTTCAGCCACTTTTTCAGAAGCTCTTCCGTTGGGAATGAACGATAATTTTACAGTTCCAATAATAAGCGGTTCAGTTATGTCTGCCTTTATGCTATTTGGCTTTTAAAGTAAAATATCTGAGGAGAAATATTTTCATTTCTATATTTACACTCTGCTTTTTCTTAGATTTATCTGAAAAATTAACATTATATAGGTGTATTTTTATTTCTTTTATAAGGGTATAAGTGAGAAAATGAGTTATTTAGAAAAAAAGTATTCAGTTAAAATTAGGGAAGTGTTTGAACAATTAACTATCTTAGATAAATCTCTTCTTATCCAATTAAACAAAAAATCTGTAAAAAATATTAACGAAATTGCTAAACTATGTGCCGATTTTAATCATAATATAAATCTAATACTTAAGAAATATTATCCTGAAATAAAAGAGATGAATGAAAAATTAAACATTAAATCTACGTTAAAGTTTTATTATGATTTGATCTTCAAATTAACGCATTTAGTACGAAATATTGAAAATTTTAAAAAGATTGACCAGGAATATTATGAAAAACTAGTAGAGTTTATTAATGAAAAAGAGAGATTGATATCCGGGAAATATAGGGATATTTGTACTCAAGAATTAACAGCCTTTTATGATCAAAATTCGCGACGGAATTTAGAGAAAATTCTGATTGAAAAAATAGAAAGTAGAAGTAGAAATTATTTCACATTTGGTTCTTTAGAAGAAGAAATAAAGAAGATTGCCCTATTAGCAGGTGCGAGTTCTGTTGTAATCACAGTTGCTGATCAACTGAGCAAAGAAGATTTAAAATCTGCAAAATCAATCATTATTTTTGACATTAGCGAAGATCAAGATTTCAAGTATTTAACAATAATAGGAGGAGAAATCAAGAAGTATTTAGATTCGAAAAATTATGAATCAGTTATAAAAAATGGGACAATCATTACAGATGCCAAATTACTACCTGATGAGATCTAGCGCTCTTTAATCCCAAATTATTTTATTAATTATATTCCTTTTTTAAATAGCAATTCCATTATGAACATTCTTATGTGTAGTTTGCAAATTATAATTTAAGTTTAGTATTAATTTTAATTTGATTCAATGAAAAAATTTAGGTTTTGTTTAAGGATATTTATTCTTTCTTTTCTTCTAATCATAAGTTATATTGTTCTCTATTATTTTTTCTATTATAATCAATTGTTTGAATGGGACTCTAGAGAATTAAAAGTCAATTGGATGATTACTATCCTCTATTTTATTTTATTTTTTTATGTTCTCTTCTTTCTGGTTGATAATAAGGTATATAATATAATTTTTGGTTTTATAGCTTCATTTGGAACTTTTTTATGGATAGGTATATATCTTCTTGAATTTTATAAGATTGAATTTGGGTTATGGAATTTAGACTCTATAAGAAATTCAGCAGCAATCCTATGTATTTCAATATTGTCTCCAGGATTTACTTTATACATAATTAAATTTATCAAGAATAACTCTAATCCTAGTAGAAAATGGAAAATTATTAAAAATTATCACGTTCATGAAGGATTTGTTGGTATTCTACTCGTGGTAGTCGCTTTTTTATTATGGATAATTCGCTTTTGGATGGTCCAGCTTGAAGTATTTAAGAAAAAATTAAGATTATTTTTAGCTATAGATATGGTATTGCTATTTTTATTTCTATTTAGTGGTAGTTTTTTAATTTTAAGAGATAGAAGAGATATTGTTAGATTAAAGTTTATCGAAAAGAGGAAGGAACAATCTGGAAATAGAATATCATCAACTTTCAACCAAATTTCTCAAGATTCCGTAGAATTTTTTAAATCACCAAGAGGATTATATTATCCTTTCGGGATTTTATTAAATTGCATAGCTGTAAATCTGTTTATTCACGGAACTGACTTTCTCCCTAAGGAGATTTTTCAATTAGATCATGAAACTATTGTGATAATAGGATTTATTCTTTGTTTTATCGCTGGGGGATTAATTGGATTGGATTGGTTACGTCTATTCTCTAAACTTTATCCAGAATTATATGAAGAATTAGAGCTAATTTTAGATGATTTAAGAAAACGATAAGTAGTATTTTAGAGATTTACTCATAAAATATTTATTTTTTTAAGGATAAATGCAAAACTCCTACCAGATTAAAAATATTTCATTTTAACAATTTATAATTACAGCGGAGTAAAATAAATTTTAATAATGATTGGAAAATTATTAGAACTTATAATTTGGGTGAAAAATTATTAAAAAAACTGAAATCATTGAGACTAATACAGGTAGACTACAAGGGTATGTAGATGAAGGGATTCATATTTTTAAAGGTATACCCTTTGCAGAACCACCTATTGGTGATTTACGATTTAAACCCCCTGTTAAAAGAAGACCATGGGAAGGGATATTAGATGCAACAGAATATGGTCCATTTTCAATTCAAAATCATGGCGGTATAATAGATTTTTATCATCGAATATTTGGTCAGGAGATACTAGAGAGTGAAGATTGTTTAACACTAAATATTTGGACACCAGCAATAGATAGAAAAAAACGCCCTGTAATGGTATGGATTCATGGTGGTTCTTTCATAGGGGGAGGTAGTGCTACTGTAGCTTATGATGGGAAACCTTTAACCACCCGAGGGGATATTGTAGTAGTTTCAATTAATTATCGATTAGGGGCTTTTGGTTTTCTATATATCCCAGGTATTACTGCAAATGCTGGAATGCTTGATCAAATTGCTGCTTTAGAGTGGATCCAAAAAAATATTGGAATCTTTGGTGGAGATCCCGATAATGTTACAATTTTTGGTCAATCTGCAGGAGCTTGTTCTGGTATAAGTTTAATTGGAATGCCAACAGCAAAAGGACTTTTTAATAAAGTCATAGCTCAGAGTTCACCAATTTTCCTGCCAAATCCGACAACAAAAAGTACTAAGGCTTTGATGGAAAAACTGGGACTAAAAGCTCGAGATATTAAAACACTTCGAGAATTAAAAACTGAGGATATAATCGAAGCTCAAAGGGAAATTATAAAAGAAAACGTAGGGTTAGATTATGAAATTATGAAGTTTAGACCAAGTATAGATAAAGTGGGTGGAACGCTGCCAATTCACCCCTTAGAAGCATTAAAGAAAGGTGAAGGAAAAAACATAGATATATTGATAGGATGTAATGAAGAGGAGCAGAAAACGATTATGTTGAGTCCTAGTCTAAAGAATGTAAATGCGGAAAGAGTAGAATCACTGATAACAGGAAGTTTGAGACCTTTGAATTTAGCTCATGAGAGTAAGGTTCTTATTCAAAGATATAAAAATGCTAGGAAAGATCTGCTTCCAATCGATCCAGTTGAAATTCTTATTGCGATCGGTTCTGACCTTATATTTAGAATACCAGCTATTAATATAGCTGAGGCACAGAGTAAACATAATTCCAATGTATTTTTTTATATTTTCACTTGGCCATCACCTTTGGTTAAAGGGGCTTGTCACTCTGTGGAAATATCATTTGTATTTGGAACAGTAGGTATACCGGGTATGAAATATGTTGTTGGTAAAGGTTCTGAGGTTAAAACACTCAGTGAAAAAATTATGGATAGTTGGATTGCTTTTGCACGTAATGGAAATCCAAACCATGGAAATATTCCAGAGTGGCCCGTATATAATGTAGAAAAAAGAGCTACAATGATAATAGGGAAAGAATTCAAGGTAGTAAATGCTCCCTATGAAAAAGAACGAGAAATTTGGGATGATTTTCCAGAGATTTAACTCAATTTAATTGTCAATTTATTTTTCTCAATCCTTGTTATTTGATTCTAATCTGAATTTTGCTTTTCTTACTCATAAAATATTTATCTTTTAAAGTATTATTGTTAATGGTTTCCTATGGCTAAAAAGAAGAAGGAAGTACCAATAGTCGGAATAACCGTATCGAAAGAAGATGATTTTTCTGGTTGGTACTCGGAATTGATTAATAAGGCAGAATTAGCAGATATTCGATATAACGTGAAAGGATTTATCGTTTATCGAGAATGGGCAACAATTACAATTAGGAGGATGTACAAAAAGTACGAAGACTTATTAGAAAAGAAAGGTCACCTCCCATTAACTATGCCATCTTTGATTCCTGAAAGTAATTTTCTATTAGAAGCAGATCATGTTGAGGGTTTCGCACCTGAAGTGTTTTGGGTGACAGAAGCTGGCAGTTCTGGTCATTTAAGTGAACGATTAGCATTACGCCCTACTAGTGAGACTGCTTTATATCAAATGTATTCACTATGGATTCGAAGTTATAATGATTTACCTTTTAAACGTTATCTTTCTTGTCAAGTATGGCGTTATGAAGGGAAAGCAACAAGGCCATTCTTTAGGGGGAGAGAGTTTCATTGGATTGAGTCACATAATGTCTTCGCTACTATGGAGGAAGCAATGGAGCAAGTTAAAGAAGATATGGAAACTACATACCAGATGCTCCAAGAGGAGTGTTGTATTCCTATTATATTTTTTCAAAGGCCAGAATGGGATAAATTTGCAGGAGCGGTTCATACATATGCAGCGGACGCGTTAATGGGTTCTGGAAAGGTGCTTCAGCTACCCTCAACACATTTATTGGGACAGAATTTTGCAAAACCATTTAATGTGAAATTTATTGATAAAGATGGAAAGGAAAAGTATGGGTATCAAACCTGTTATGGCCCTGCTCAGAGTAGAAATTATGGTGCAATGATCGCCTTTTTGGGCGACGATAAAGGCTTAGTTTTGCCTTTTGATTTAGCACCAATCCAAATTATTATTATCCCTATAATCTTTAAAGGAAAGGAACAATTAGTTTTGGAAAAAGCGAAAGAAATATACAATATTTTCAAGGAAAAATATACTGTTAAAGTTGATGAATCAGACGAATCCGTTGGTAATAAATTCTATCTTTGGGAATTGAAGGGTGTACCTATTAGAATCGAGGTAGGACCTAAAGACATTGAAAATCAACAAGTGGTAGTAGTAAGAAGGTATGATGGGAAGAAATTCAATATAAAAGAACAAGACTTAGAAAAAAAAGTCGATAATATTGTTGAAAACTATACGAAAGAGATAAAAGAAAGATCTTTAATTGATTTTGAATCTCAAATTGAATGTGTTTATGAAAAAGATGCTGCAGTTGAAGCAATTAACAATGGTAAAATAGTATGTTGTGGTTTCTGTTCAATTGATATGGATGCCTACCATTGTGCGGAAGTAGTTGAAAAAGAGATTGGTGGAGAAGTCCGAGGAAAAAGAGTTAATGAGGAAAAAAATGAATTTGCTACTTGTTTAATTTGTGGAAAACCTGCAGAATGCACTGTTTATATTGCTAAAAGTTATTAATTAATTTTTATTTATTAATAAAGGCTTTTTAAGGTAAATTCCTCTTGAAACCATTAATTAAAAAAAAGAAAGAAATATAAATACTCAATTAGAATGATTGAGTAGTGTATTCGGATGACGTTCTTCCTCTTTAATAAATTTTTGTTCCATATTTATGTATCCACAATCTAAACACTTTGCAGTTATAGGAGGAAAATAATTAATAAGCTTCGGCTTTTTTTCCGAAGAGCAATTTGGGCAAAAATAATACATGTTTTGGTCTAGTTTATTTATTAAAATTATCTTAAATTACTTTATCAAAAGAACCATAAAAACTCCTACAATTAAGTCTAGTATTAAATAGTATAAAATTCTAATTTAAAAGCCATTTTAATAATCGAAATTAATCCAAAACTTTAAGAAAACTAAATGCTTTAATTTTCTCAAATTTTTGAAATAAATAATAACGATGCTAGACTTTGTACACCCGCTTTCTGATGATTTTGAAAATATCTATTTCGTAGAAGGAGAAAGAAAGGGATATTATCCCTTTTCTCATTCGTTACTCATTGGAAATTACTTAATAGACACAGGAATTTCAGGAACTCGTTTAAAAAAACTCGAACAGCAATTTCAAATTAATACTACAATTTTAAGTCATTGGCATGAGGATCATATATCTGGTAATAAATTTCTCCCTAATTCTAGTTTTCTGTGCCATAAAGATGATAAACCTCCTATTGAAGATATTGAAAAGATGTTTCCCTATTATAGAGTTGAAGGGACTGAAGCTGGAAGGGAATTCAGGACATTATTTGAAATGTTTGGCATGAGTAATACTAAAATCACCAAAACTATCAACGACAATGAGATAATCAATATTGATGATCAACTTAAATTGAAAGTTGTTCATACTCCAGGTCACACAGCAGGACATTGCGCGGTTTATGAAATAAATTCCAAAATTGCATTTTTTGGTGATATCGATTTGACGAGGTTTCCATATTATGCGAACATTGACTCAGATTTAATAGATTATGAAAATTCAATTGATAGACTTAAAAATTTAGATTTTGAGATTGCGGTGTTGGGGCATAGAGATCCAGTTTTTGGAGGTAACAATATTAAAATTGAATTAGATAAATTCAAATCAATTATTTTTAAAAGAGATGAAAGAATATTATCTAATTTATCTGAACAGAATCCTATCAGTCCGATAGATCTCAAGGGTAAAAATTTAATCTATAGAAGATATTCTTATGCAAATTTTGAAGTAATTTCAGAATTAGTCATGATAGAGAAGCATTTTGAAAAGCTACTTAAAAATAATTTAATTGTGATTAAAGATAATGGATACATATTGAATTAATCATGTCTAATAATTTATTTTAGAATATTCGCAAATTTAATACAAAACACTTTATATGAAAAATAAATAAGGAGATTGAATGGTTATGAACATTCCGAAACTAGATCGTTTTTGGAAATATGTACAATATTGGGATGAAATTGAACCGGAATTTCCAACAATTCGACTTGGGAAACACAAGATAATAACAGCGAGAGAACTCAATGAAGAAACTGATCAGCTTGCTAAAGTTTTCTTAGATTTAGGAATTTCAAAAGGAGATACAGTAGTTACGATACTACCAACAATTCCTGAATTCATTTTCACATATATAGCAGCTAGTAAGATAGGTGCCATCACTATTCCAATGGATAAAGAGTATAAAAAAGCAGATTTTAAGCTTTTGATTCCTCATTCAAACCCAAAAGTAATAGTTACCATTGATAAATGGCAAAAAAATAAGATTGCTGACAATTTGAGCGAGTTAAAAGAGGATCTAGGAGATATTCGATATATTTTGGTCGGTAAGCATGAATTAGGTGAAAATTATCAAGAATTAATTGTTAGAGAATATCAACTTGATAAAGAATTAGAAGCTGCAAAAAAAAATCAAAAATCAGACGATACGATTCTTGTTGTATGGACGGGGGGAACAACTGGAGCCCCCAAAGCAGTTGAATTGACTCATAATAACATAATAGAAATGTGTTTTATTGAATATCAAAAAATAATTGGATGGATTCAATCTATAAAAAAAGTTGAAATGCAGAGGAATAAGCATTTAGTAAATTTACCTGTCAGTCATGTAGGTGGAACTGTGGAACTCCTTGGAACTGGTATTCTTGGTGGATTAGAAATGATAGTACAAGCTTCATGGTCCCCTTGGGATGCTCTGAACGCAATAAAAGAGTATAATATTCCTTTTATGGGAGGTGTCCCTACAATGTTTAAAATATTACTATCACTACCAGATCTGGATACTTATGACCCAAAAAAATATTTGGATTTAGTCGTTTTATCAGGTGAGAAGGTATCTGGTGAATTATTGAACGGAATAAAAGAAAGAATTTGTGACGAAATTATAATAGGATATGGAAGTACTGAAGCAGGAGCAGAAGTTACATTCACCGAGCTTGGAGATAAGTTGGAAAAGATTGCCCAAGGTTATGTAGGCAAAGCACTTCCTGGAGTAGAGTTAAAGATTATTGATGAGGAAAATAAAGAATTACTAAGTGGGGAAATCGGGGAAATACTTGTAAAAGGAGCTTTAACAAGTAAATCCTACTATAAAATGCCCGAAGAGGATAAGGCTGGATTTACGAAAGAGGGTTTTTGTAAGACTGGAGATTTGGGATACATTGATGAAGAAGGTGGGTTGTATATAACTGGAAGAATAAAAGAAATTATTAGGGTAGGGGCTTTTACCGTGCTTCCAGCAGAGATAGAAGAATTAGTGCTCCCACATCCAAAAATTGCTATTGCAGCAGCTTTAGGAGTAGCGGATAAAATCAAGGGAGAAGTTGTATGGTTGGTTATTGGTCCTGAATTAGGAATACAATTTGATAAATCGGATGAGGAAGAAGTAATGGAAATTTGTAGAAAAAATTTAGCGAAATTTAAAGTTCCTGAGAAAATTATTATTTATCCTCTCGATCCCAATGATCTTCCAATTACTAGAATAGGTAAAGTTGATAGAGTTCGTTTGAAGAAAGAACTCCTCCCACCCATTGAATAATAAAATAATCAAATTTAACCAAATAAAAGGTGAAAAATAGCTGAAAGATATAGTTATATATGAAAAAGAAGGAGAAATTGGGAAAATTATTTTGAACAACCAAGATAAAAATAATGCTTTAGATTTCCTAACGATCAATAAATTAATTAAAGCATTCGAATTAAGTGCTCAAAATGATGATGTTTGTGTTATATATTCTGCTGAAGGGAAAAATTTCACAGTAGGAGCTGATCTAAAATATGGTTTTAACTTAGTATCAAATCCTGATAAGTTACAAGAAGCCATTGAGTTTCTAGAATCATTCCAAGATTTAACGAGAGTAATGCTATCTCACACAGGAGTAATAATAGCCGGACTTCATGGTTGGGTTATTGGTGGGGGTTTTGAACAACTTCTTTGTTGTGATTTGAGAATTGCTGCTGATGATACTCGAATAATGATGCCTGAATTAGGAGTTGGTCTTTTCTTTTCAAATGCATCCACAAAGTTATTACCCAGAATTATTGGAGAAGGTCGCGCGAAGCAACTAATGTATTTGGGTGAAGAAATTGGTGCAGAAGAAGCTTTTAATATAGGTTTGGTCTCTCAAGTTTGCAAACGAGAGAGTTTGAATAGAATTCTTAAACGCACAGCTAATTCGTTAATACAAAAAGAACATTCTGCTTTAAAATGGGCAAAAAAATTAATAAATGAAGATCAAGATGACAATTTTGAGTCAGTTTTAGCAAAGGAATTACGAGTAATGATGTTAGCGGGACAATCTGAAGAACTCAAACGAAGACTTGGAAAATTTGTCAAACAATAATTATATTTATATTTAAATTCTATTTTCTTTCTGTATACTTTTGAAGAATTTAATAAAATTATAAAGTAGGAGAATATTTGAGGTATATTATATTATTCCTAACCTTTGAAATAAAGCAGTAATTAGTATTGGTAATGCTATTGTTGCATCGCACCATACACTAATATGTTTAGATTTACTAGAATATTTTCCCCAAGATTTTGCTTCTGAAACGGTACTTCCTGAAAGTCCACCATCGTACTCCATAGCGGTATGTATTCGAATTGAATAATTATACCCCATTTGTTCAATTTTATCAAGCTCATCCAACATTGGAAAAATTTGTTGTGCCCAATTTCTCGGAACTCCACCACCGATTATGATCGTAGCATATTCTTTAGATTTTCTTACAATATCTGCAAACTTTTTTACATCTTCTAAGATATCAAATTGAAAATCATATCCTTCATAGAATGCATATTTTAATAGTTTTAAAGCTAATTCAGAGTCAGAAAAAGCTGGGATAAAAATTGGTATGTTTTTTTTAGCTGCCATTGATAAGATGCTTCGATTTTTAATATTTCTGCCTATTTGACTTAAGAAATCAGAGGGGGTCGTCTTAATATTTTTCGACTTATAAACTGATTGAATTATCTCAAATAATTTCTTATCAGCAATTTTGTAGTTATCTTCTGGAAGAAATACATCATAAATTCGATTAATTCTAAACTTGAATAATTCATTATCATCAACACTAGTACTTCCTAGATAATGTCCAATATTACATGTGGCATCGACTAAATCATGCGTAATGTTAGCACCAGTACTTATTAAAACATCAATTAAATCATATTCCATTAATACAGTTATTAAATCACCCATTCCTGCTGGAACTAGTGCCCCAGAAAGAGTTAATACGGTTAGGATATTTTTATTTGTAACTATTTTATGAAGAATTTCTAAAGCAATTCCTAAATTCTTTCCTTGAAATCCACAACCTCTTAAAGATTCTAATAAGTTATCAACATCCTTTATTTTCTTAACATTAAAAGGAGATATTTTCCTAGTTAAAAATCCTTCTTTGTTTAATTCATTCATGAATATATTTTAATACTTAAAATCTTTTAAATAGATCTAATTTCTTTTAATATAATATAAATTCATAATCTTAACAAATAATATGGATTATGTTCTTAGAAATATTTTTCTTTTTAATATTAGTGAATTTACTTCACTTTTTCAATCTCATTTGTAAGCTGGATCAATTAAATCTTTTTAATGTATAGAGTTGAGATGATTTAGTTAAATCTGCTTAATTTAAGGAATTCAATATAATAATTTTAAAATTTATTAATACCACTATGAAAAATTTAAATAATAATTATATGTTATATATTATTAATTAGTATATATAATGTAATGTAATTTAAAAGATGTCACTCGTCCCAAAAAAAGTTTTTTTTGTAAGCGGTAAAGGATATCATAAATTAAAGCTAGCAGCCTTTGAACAAGCTCTTAGAGACGCAGGAATTGAAAAATATAACTTAGTTCATGTTTCTTCAATATTACCACCTTATTGTATTGAAATAAATAAAGAAGATGGACTAAAACAACTTAGACCTGGTCAGATTGTATATACTGTTTTATCCCGATCAGATTCTAATGAATATAATCGATTAATCTGTGCTTCTATTGGAATTGCAAAGCCAGCTAATAAGAGTCATTATGGTTATTTGAGTGAACATCATACATTTGGCGTAAAACCAGAAAAAGCGGGAGATACTGCTGAAGATATAGCCGCAGAAATGTTAGCTTCTACTCTAGGTGTTCCTTTTGATCCAGACGCGAATTATGATGAAAAGAAGGAAGTATTTAAAATGGATGGGAAAATTATTGAAACTAAAAATATCACAGCATTTGCAACAGTTCGAACAGAGAATGAATGGGCATCAGTAGTAGCTGCAGCAATATTTATCCTTTAATTCGATTTTCCTAACAATTAATTTCTTTTATTTGATAGGAAATATCCCCATTCAGTATAAGAATAGCAATTGTTGTTGATGGTCCAAAATATTGTGTCTCTAAATAACCTTTTCCTGGATTAATCAATAAAATTTCTCCTTCATACGTAATTTCAGGTTCATGTGAATGTCCATATGCAATAATATCAACTTTTTTATCCTTAAATATATCTAATACTTTAGATTTAATATTTTCAATAGGACCACCACTCGCAGGATGAGTAATGCCTATTTTCTTCCCTGAAATCTCAAAAATCTCTCTTGATGGAACTATGTCAATAACGTATTTTGGATCCGCATTACCATAAACCCCTTTAAAACGATCACCTTTAAGCTTCCTCAAACCATCGAGAACATCTATAGAAACATAATCTCCAACATGAATAGCCCAATCTGAATCTTCGATTTCTTTAAATATATCTCTAGGTAAATCTTCAAAATTCCATATGTGGGTATCTCCTAAAATCACAATTTTTACTGTCAAAATACTACAACATTAATTTTAAAAGTTTCAATTAGTTCAAATATTAAACTCATCCATAAAAAAATTCTAGGTCGGATTTTAAATACTGGAATAATAGGTGAAAATTACATTTCTTTTATGATTTTATTTAAAGGCTTTCTATCTGTAGGATCTGGAATCTTTCCTTGAATATATCCAAAGGGAAGTACGGTTAATAAATAATCATTAGCATTTATTCCTAGAATTTCCTTAACTTTTCCTTTATTCATTGATCCTATCCAACAAGTACCAATTCCTAATGTCCAAGCCATTAACATCATGTTCATTGACACTAACGAAGTATCTATTACATACCACTTCCCGCTTATCCTTGTTTTTCCTACAATAGCTACTGCAAATGAAGCTTCAGCGATAAACCAACCATAACCGGTTGCTCTAGCTATTTTTTTTAAAATATCCTTATTTTTAATAACAATAAATTTCCATGGTTGGCGATTTGAAGCACTTGGTGCCCATCGTCCTGCTTCAAGTATCATCTCTATTTCTTTTTCTGGAATTGGCTTATCTTGGAAGGCCCTTATACTTCTTCTTTCTTTAAGGATCTTCAGAAATTTTTCTGGCTCAATCATTATAATATCTTTAGGATTTATTATTCAAATAAACTAATCATTGCATTTTATAATTGAAATATTTAAAAACTTATTTTTTTTTGTAGATTTTAAGAAGATGTTCTGAAAATTTTAAAAAAGAAATATCTCTTAATAAAGAAAAATCATGGGATTAGTCTCTAAAAGGATTATTTATTTAAGTTTTGTCAGAGCATTTATATTATTTACAAATTTTCTTGCTCTTCATGATTGTAATAATCGGATTCAAGATTTGGGAAAATTTTCTTTTTCCTTCCTTCCTTTTCCATTGTAATGAGTCCAAGATCAATTAGTTTGTTTAAATGATAATGTATTGTCTTATGATCTACTTTGAATTTTTTGGTAATTAAATTATTCCAAATACCTGGTTTTTGTTCAATCATTTCTAAAATTTCTAATGTAAGCTTACTTTTTTGTAATTTTAAATCTATATTGGAAATTGGATTTCTTTGATAATATGGAAAGTATGCTAGATAGTTTCCTATTCTTTTTTTTCCAATTATTTTATAAGTTTGTAGAATATCGAGATGCCAAACTAAATTTCCTGCTGCGAGCCCAGTCTTTCTTAACAATTCGTTGAAATGGATTCCTGGTTCATTTAATATGAGATCGATAATTTTATTTCGATTTTCATTTTCCAATACCTCTTCTAAGGATAATCTATGAGCCCCTTTTTCTATAGACACAGTTCTTTTTCTTAAATATTGAAAATACTCCTTCTTTGATATTAAAAATGCGATTGAAAGAAGACCCACAGCAATGATCATAATAGTAAATATTATCCAAGTCCAGTCATCTGGTTCTGTACTAAACTCAAAAAGTGTTACATAGTAATCAGTATCACTCTCAATTTCTGGTAAAGAACTTTCTAAGTATTGCTCCGAGATTGACTCATTAAGTCTATCCTCAGTTTCAACTAATTCCCATGATTCTTGGTTATTGCTATATATCGCTAGTGAATAGTTTGTGTTCGATTTTAACCCAAATTGATCTAATTTGCGATAAACAATTTTAAAGTTTTGAATTGATGAGTTTGATCTAATTCTAAAAATACAGTTATATCCATATCGTAATTGGAAATTTCCTTTTCGTGGTGATCTAGGAGGTTGAGATATTCCAAAATTTTCCATTTTTATTTTTGAGGATATATTTAATGAAATTGATTCATTATTATTAAAAACAAATAAACTTTGACGATTGAATATTTGATTTTCATATTCAATATAGAGATTTATTCTTGAAGTTGTTGTAATTTCAAAAATGATATTATTAGGAAAGTTATAGATGACATATTCATCAGATTCGACTATATCATTTGTCCAAAATTCGGAAATGTTTTCAGTTCTCCCAATTGTATGAGTTAAAACTATGTTTAATTCAAGAAGCATAATAAATAATATTAGAAGACTAAATCTCAATTTTTTCCGGTCAAATGAATTTTTTTGAACCAATTCTCCTCAAATTTCTTCTATTAATTCAATAAATTATAGTTAAAATAAAAAAAATAATTTTTTTAAAACTGTTGCTTGCTTCTATTTTCTTCTTCTGAGGAATATTACTGAAATCACAGCTAAAATACCAACTATGCTTATAAGACCTAAATAAATAAGCAAGTTATTTTCAGCTTCAGGAATTAATACTGTCCAATATGAGAAGTGATCTGTTTCAGTAACTAAATATCCGTCTTCTATGGTGGTTGGGACTGAAATCCATTCTTCTGATGTTTCATCATAGTAGGCCCATGTTCCAATACGATTTTGATGATTTGCTTCTATTTTCAATTTAGCCTGAATTTCACCAGAATTATTACACTGAATTGAAACACAAAAGCCTTCTTGATATAGAAATCTATGCCGGTTTCGTACAGTATATCTATTCCCCATCAATAATCCTAATTCAGCTTGTTCTTCCGTACATGTCATATTCATTTGAAGATCTTGTTCACATTCAACTTCAATTTCAAAAGATTTGACACCAATCCTTAAAGAATCGCAATTAATATTTACATCGATATTGACTGTTGAATTAAACGTTAGTCTTGTTCTCTCTCGGAATTGAAACATCACACGATTGTTTGCTTGGATACGCGTTTGATAAGTATCATCATTTATGTCAATAGAGGATTCTGTAGCAAATACAGTATTGGCGCTAAACACAGTAAAAAGAATCATCAAAGCAAAGCTTCCTATCAATATTTTACTAATTTTTTTCATTTTTATTTTAAACCTATTATGTTCTAATTAAAAAAATAAGTTTGATATAAAAAGCATTAAGGAACACTTATCCCCATTTAAATTTCTATAAATAGATATCTATTTATTTTATCATCAGAGATGAATATCGAAATATTTTTAAAACTACAAGCAATTTATTTTATAAAATACAATTCTATTGGGATTAAGAGAAATGAAAACGTTTCACCAATCGGTTAAATCTAAACTTAGAAATTATTCGAAGCGTTTTTTTTCATTAGAATTGTGTTTAAATGAATCAGATTTAGATTTATTATTATTATAAAAAGCCTTCTTTCTCTATGGAAGGAATTTTTATATTTCTCTCATAGTAATAAGAAGGTCGTTAAAAATGAAATAAATTTAAAAAGGTTAAATAAAATGGACGAGAAAAACGATATAATGGTTTCCGATATGATGGAAAAAATTCGAGGAACATTAGTTCTTCCAAAGAGAGCGTATTTCTTCGATACCACTCTTCGTGATGGAGAACAAACTCCCGGAATTAGCTTCACACTAAAAGAGAAAATATCAATTGCTCAATCATTAAACGAACTTGGTATAGATGTAATTGAAGCAGGATTTCCAGTCATATCTCGAGGTGATTTTGATGCCTGCAAAGAAATTTCGAAACTTGGATTAGATTCAGAAATAATAGGATTAGCCCGAATTAAGAAGATTGATATTGATAAGGTTATTGAAGCAGATATGGATTCAATTCATGTATTTATTGCAACTTCTGACTTACACTTGAGAGAAAAATTACAAATGACAAGAGAAGAGGTTATTGATAATGTTAGAGAATTGATATCTTATGCTAAAGAACATTATTCTGAAATTGAGTTTTCAGCAGAGGACGCTACACGGTCAGATTTAGATTATTTAATCAAAGTAAATCAAGCTGCTGTCGAAAGTGGAGCTACTCGTATTAATATACCAGATACGGTTGGTACAATATCCCCGACTGCTTATGGATATATTGTTAGGAAAAACTATGAATCATTACCTAAAAATGTGCGGATTGCAGTGCACTGTCATAATGATTTTGGTTTAGCTGTAGCAAATTCAATAGCGGGATTTGAAAATGGTGCTTCTGAAGCACAAACAACAATATTAGGATTAGGTGAAAGAGCAGGAAATGCGGCATTTGAAGAAACTGCTATGTCTCTTTATGCTCTATATCAATTACCAATGAATGTAAATACAAGACTAATTTTTCCAACAGCTAAATTAGTTGAAAGTTTTTGTGGAGGGAAAGTAAGTATTGGTAGATTAACACCCTTAATTGGTCAGAATGCATTTGCACATGAATCAGGTATTCATGCTCACGCGATGATTCAACATGCTCGTGCTTACGAACCCATAACACCAGAATTGATAGGAATTAAACGTTCTGACAATGTTGAAGAAATTATCAAACAATCAATAAAATTGGGAAAACACACAGGAGGACATGCACTTAAAGCAAAATTAGAAGAGTTAGGTATCCATACTACGAATGATCAATTTTCTAATATTATGAATCATGTAAAGGCCTTTGGAGATAAAGGACATGAGGTAACAGAAGAAGATTTTTATGCTATTTTGAAAGATGTCTTCGAAGATCTACCCGAAGAAGATCAATTCGTAAAACTTGAAGAATTAACAGTCCTAACTGGCTCAGTTACTCCAACTTCTACTGTGCGTTTAAAAATTGATGATAATGGGAATAGTATTGAGAAAGTAGCCTCTTCAGTAGGGGTTGGACCGGTGGATGCATCAGTTAATGCCATTATTAAATGTTTCGAACCAATGAGCAAAATTAAGTTATTGAATTATCAGATTGATGCAATAACAGGGGGAACAGAAGCCCTGGGTCATACTACAATTGAAATTATGGATATTGAAAGTAATCATATTGTAAAAGCAAGCGCAACTCATGAAGATATAGTAATGAGCTCTGTTTTATCACTGTTAAAAGGACTTAACCTTATAGTTAAGAAAAAAAATGTATCTAGCTATTCAAAAAAGCTCTAATACAAATAAATGATAATCTATCTATAGCTTACAGGCGATGATAAGGTAAAAATAATATGGATTTAACAATAACAGAGAAAATTTTGAAAGATCATTCTGACAATAAATCTGCTATTGCCGGAGATTTTATTTTTGCTAATATCGACAAGTGTTTAGCAAATGATATTACTGCTCCTATAGCTATAGAAGTTTTTGAACAGGTCATTGAAGGAACAGGTAAGGGTCTTTTTGATAAAACAAAAATAATTTTAACTCCTGACCATTTTACACCAAATAAAGATGTCGCTTCAGCAATCCAGTGTGAAATACTCAGACAATTTGCTTATAAATATAACATTTTAAATTATTTTGAAGTTGGTCGCGGTGGAATTGAACATTGTCTTGTACCAGAACAAGGATTAGTAGCGCCTGGAGATGTTTTTATAGGAGCAGATTCTCATACTTGTACATATGGTGCACTAGGTGCTTTCTCAACTGGTGTTGGTTCTACAGATCTAGGGGTCGCAATGGCTTTGGGAAGGTGTTGGTTAAAAATACCTGAATCTCTGAAATTTGTATTTTCAGGAGAATTAAATAAATGGGTTTCTGGTAAAGATCTAATTTTATACTTAATTGGTAAAATAGGGGTTGATGGGGCTACATATAAAGCATTGGAGTTTACAGGTGAAGTTATTAGGAACTTGTCTATAGACAATAGATTTACAATGTGTAATATGGTAATTGAAGCAGGCGCTAAAAATGGGATAATAGAACCTGATAAAATTACGATTGATTATTTAGAAAAGACCAGAAATTCGGAATATCAAATCTACAGAAGCGATAAAAATGCGGAATATATCGATACAATAGAATTTGAATGTATAAATATTGAACCCCAAGTGGCTTTTCCTCCATTGCCTGAAAATTCTAAACCAATCTCAGAAGTTAATAATATGAGAGTAGAAATAGATCAATCAATAATAGGATCTTGTACTAATGGTCGTATGGAAGACTTAAGAATTGCTGCGAGTATTTTACTAAAACAAAAAATTCATCCTAATCTACGGTGTATTATTATTCCTGGCACTCAAAATATCTATCTCCAGGCATTAAAAGAAGGATTATTAGAAATTTTTATTGATGCTGGGGCGATTATTTCACCCCCTACTTGCGGTCCTTGTTTGGGAGGACATATGGGTATTCTTGCAAAGGGAGAAAAAGCAATCTCAACCACCAATAGGAATTTTACAGGTAGGATGGGTCCTGTAGATAGTGAAGTATATTTGTCAAGTCCTGCAATTGCTGCTGCTTCAGCTATTAAGGGATATATAACATCACCAGATTATTTATAGTGTGAATAAAATGATTGGTAAAGCTATAAAGTATAATATAAAAAATATCAACACGGATTTGATTATCCCAGCAAGGTTCCTAATTACTTCTGATTCTGATTTTCTAGCTAAACATTGTATGGAAGATCTAGATGCCGGATTTATGGAAAATAAAATTAAGTATGGTTATACAATAATGGTTGCTGGATCGAATTTTGGATGCGGATCAAGTAGGGAACAGGCCCCAATTGCTCTTAAATCAGCAGGAATTAAATGTATAATAGCTCCTTCTTTTGCTAGGATATTTTTTAGAAATGCAATAAATATCGGATTACCTATAATTGAATATAGTAATATTGAAGAAATAAACACTGGAGATGAATTAGAACTCAGATTCACTGAAGGAATTATTAAAAATCTTTCTACTAATATTGAATTTAGTGTAAAAAAAATGCCTGCTTTTATAGAGGAGATCGTATCCAGTGATGGTTTGATTAATTATGCAAAAGGCTTAATTTTAAAGAATATCTAAATATCTATAATTTAATCTTAATTTTTGTAAAGATAAGTTAAAAAATAATTAGGATTTTGACATTTCTTGAAGAATAAATTTAAGAAATCGATGTCTAAGTTTTTATATTATTATTTTGAAAATATTATTATAGATAATCAAATTAAAATATTTATATGAAATTCATCTTAATATTATTTTAATTTGAATCTTATACCAATTATGGAGATAAATTTATGTCATTAAAAGAATTCACTAAAGAAGTATTTACTCGATATGGATTTAGCGAAGAGCATATAAATGTGTATTTAGTATACTTACGAGTTCCACGTGCGACAATGTCAGAGGTATTCATGACATTAGCAGTAGATAATGAGGAACTACAATATGAAACTATTGCGGAAATTACTAATTGGCTAGTAGAGAAGAATTTTTTAAAAAGGATTGAAGGAATAGTCCCAAGATTTATTCCGTTAGAACCTTTTTTTGAATTGTTCACCAACGAATCAGAACTTTTCAGAAATGAAATTGCAAAAATCAAGGATGGTATCCTAGCTGACCAATCTAATCGCTTTGAAAAACTGGAAGATATTCAGAATAAAAGTATCGGAGAAGTTGAAAATGCAGTTGATTCTCAGATTACTAGTTTTTTTGAAGATACTGATTCTAAAAACTCTACTAAAAGAAACACAATCGACAAAGCAACAAATCGTTTTACTGAAACAAGTAAAGCGCTCGAAAGTAATCTTCACTCAATAATGAATAATCTAAACTCAAATTTACAGAATATTTCAACCACTCATATAAGTAAGTACGAAACTGAAATAAATAGTACAAAAGAAAATTTAA
>JAHQWY010000190.1 GCA_029856445.1 Promethearchaeia archaeon | reverse complement strand
ATTGAAGATGCGAACAATTTCAGACCTTGAACTCCATTATTGTTTACTGAGGGTCGTAACATATTATTTACTACTTTTTGGATAGCAACCTTAACAGCTGCAGCTAAGGGAGGATGTTTCCCATCTGGTCTTCTTTTCATCGAAAATTGAGTGTTATTTGGGCGCATAAATTTAGGTCCATATTCGGAACTTCTACATTTTTTTAGTTGTTCAATTGTAACCTTTTGAAATCCATCAAATTCGGTGTCACCAACGTAAGCAATTCTATTTCCCTCATCATATCCTGCTAAAGTTATTGCATGACCACCAAAGTGAATTTCTCCTTCTCCTTCAAAATATGGTAAATATCCCAAATCAACCTCCAGAATCAATGGAATATCTTGGTCAATCAATTTTTTCGACTCCTCCCATGCGTTATCAGCACTAGTGAAAGATTGTTTTCTTAAGGTCATTCCTAATAATCGGCATGCTAATGAGTTTGGTTCTATGGTTCCTTGTTTACCCCCAAGGAAGAATGGAATATTTGATTCAGGGATAAAAGATACGCTATTAGTTGTATCAAAAAAGCCGAATCCCAATGTACCATCTAAACCAAAAGCCATCGCTTCCGACATAGGAAATCCATAATACTCAAAAAGGTCTCTCATGGAAGATGATTCACAGTGATGACCTACTCTGTGAACAAAATTCTTTACCGAGTATTTATTTATTGCCCTTACCCCCACCCTTTTTTATTTCATCTAATACTAATTTTAAGAATTCTATATCAGTTCCCAGAATTTTAATGGGATGTAAGAATAAACCCCTAACATTTAATGGCATATTAGAGTTTTCCTCTAACATGTCTTCCAATTCTTTTTTATGTTTTGTAATCGTATTTAAAGAAGTTTTAAATGCCTCAATTTGTTGCTCTTCTGTTAAGATTGGAAGCATAGAAAACGCAACATAGAAATCTTCATCATTTCTTCCAATAAATTCTTTTATTGTATTAAAAACTTTTTCTTTCAAAATTCTGAAACCATTTTCTGTTACACTATAAACCTTTAGAGTTCTATTATCAACTTCTTCTAGCCATTTATTCGTTAATCCTTTTTTTTCTAGATTCTTGATTACTCGATAAATAGAAGATTTACCGATACTAGTCCAGTTTCTCATTCCACGTTCTTCGATTCTTTTATTTATATTATATGCATGACTGGGAAATTCTGCGATCAATCCTAGAACAATGAATTCCGCATGATTTAACGAAATTTTAGTATATTTCTCTTTTTGTGCTGACATTCTAATATTAATAATAGTAACATTAATATAGTCTCACATGAGACCATCCCATATGAGAATATAAGAACAATTCATATTTAAACATATCTATAATCATAAAACTTATTTTAAAAAATCAAAAACTTTGATTTAAACATCTTAAACTATTTATTGCAACTGCAGTATAAAAAATAGCCAAATTAAGGTGAACCTCAATACCATCCCACCATTTTTTGTATAGATGTGAATCTCTTAACTTATCTATCTCTTAAACTTTTATAGTTGAATACCATTTCCAGTCAGGAATGATAATATTTTGAAATGCACCATATCTATGTGGTTTCCCAAAGAAAGTGTGCCAAAGAGAATAAAAAAGAATGTCTTTTAATGAATACATTTGTCTATTAAATTCATTTTTAGCTAATTCATAATTTCTTATTGATTTTGAATAAGGCCATAAAGGCTCTTCTGGAGTATTTCTAGTTCTTTTTAAGATTTCTCCTTTAGTTTGTTGCCCTATGGATTCATCTGGGGCACTATAAACATGATGTATATAACATGCATCTCCAATTAAATGACTAATAAAACCTAAATGTAATGCAGCAACTTGATAATCTTTACTTATCTTATTATTTTCAATAAAGGCTTTTAGAATAAATTCAGCAGATTTAAACAAACGCTTGTTTCTTCTGCTGATAGAACCATCTGGAAGCATAATTACACTATGACCAATATAAAAATCTTCCTCTGATAATTCGGTCTCAAAATCAGTTGTCATTTTAATTGATTTAAAAGGATTTGTCAAGTGATCTGGTAATTCCGTCCCATACAAATAATAGACTCGCATATGCTCTGAATTATGAAATATAGAATTTATCAAGAAATCATTTGGAAAATAATCTTTTAGAATATAAATCGCTCTGTCAGCAATCCAATCATGAGTTCCATAAATCTCGGATTTGTTATGATAAAAAATTGCCTTGAATTCATTAAAATTATCAATAGTTCTTCCATTTAGCATTCTATTAATTAATTATTTGGAACCTTTTTAAATAAAAACAGAGTGTAATTTATTCTTCCCTATGAAAATCAGAACAGTTTTTCTTGAGTTAAAATTTTGGGGATTTTTACAATTATTTCTTGCGAAGCTGATTCCTTTTGTGCATCATCAGAAAATTTTAACTCAAAAAAATGTAAATTAGAAGTGAGACTTTCCTTCGAATATCTCTTAATTATTTTTTTTTACCTTTCGTTTGTTTAGGCAACCTTTATTTTTAAAGATACTTGTCAATCTTTCTGGTGTTAACTGTTCTAAATCAGTGATTACTCCATTATCTTCCATTTTTCCAAACTGGATGTTGTTTTTCTTTAATTCTTCTTTCCACTATTAATTATTAGATCCTATACTTGTAAGTACCATGAAATTTATTGTATAATATCAGCATTATTTGTCTATCTTAAGAAAATCCATTCGAGATTTTATATTATTGATCGAGAATATATAAATCTTTACATTAATTATAGAACTTAATATTAAAGCTTACACAATTCTAAAAATTATTCATATTACATTTTGGGTTGAGTTCTATGGATATAAAAGAAATTTTGAAGATTTGTAAGTTAACTGAGGAAGAAATGAATGATTACTTACGATTAACAAAAGATATTGACCATAAAGAGGACCATAAACGAGCTTATAGAACTATGATGAATCCAACAAGAAGAGAATTGTTGAAATTCATAGGAACTAACATAAGAACATTTAAAGAAATAAATAATAAATTTGAGGAGGATAAGCAACAACTTAAATATCATTTATCGATGCTAACCCAATTATTTTATGTTATGGATACCAAAACTGGCTGGAAAGCTACCCCCAGAGGGATTGGATTCTTGAAAAATACATTAGTAGATTAGTAGAAAAATTTATTTCGAGATTAACTTAATTCTTTAGTACATACATAGAACTACAATTATTTAGTTATAGTATAAAATTATTATTATAAAATATATATTTATTATACAATGGATAAAGAAATAGAAAATATACTCACATTAGTCGCTGAGAGGGCGAATTTAAGTGAAGGTATTGAAGGTGTTCGGTCAATTCTTCTAATAATGTATCGTTTTCCTTCTCTTAAAAACAAGAAATTATCTCAAAAAACAGGTATAGCGATCCCTACTCTAGCTGCTGTAAGAAATGAATTAGTTAAAGCTGGAATTATTGAAAAGAGTAATTATCTCGGTAAAAAAGGAAGAGAATGGGTAAAATCTAATTTGAATTTCACTTTTGAATATGATCCACTTCCTGAGAATTTTGACAATATCCTACGAGAATTACCAGATGAATTTTCTTATTTAAATGAAATTAAGAGACTTCTTGAAAATCGACCATCGCCAGAATTTGCTCTCGATCAGTCTCATGCAGATTTCCCAACGGTTTTAAAAAAGACACTTTACTTACTAAAAAAAGGTGATATTGAGGGAAGACAGATTATTTTCTTGGGTGATGATGATTTTATTTCATTATCTGTTGGATTAACAAAATTAGCAGATGAAATAACTGTTGTAGATGTAGACGATCGAGTTTTAAATTTTCTCGCAAAAAGCGCAGGCAAACTATCTATAAAGAATCTTAACATTCTCCACCATGATTTGCGAGAGACTATCCCTAAAAGTATTGTTAATAAATATGATGTAGTCTTAATGGATCCCCCTTATACTAACGAAGGTTTAAGGCTTTTCTTAAAAAGAGCAAGTCAAGTATTGAAATCAAATATTAATGTGAACGGTAAAGGCTATCCTATTGTTGGAAAGAAATGTATTCTTAGTTTTGGTAATAAACCACCGAATGAAATGCAAAAATTGCAATTATCAATATTGGACCATGGATTTATAATAACCGAAATGCTCCCGGATTTCAATCATTATAAAGGAGCCAGCATTATTGGGCAATTTTCTCATCTTTACTACTTACAAACTGTAGCAGAACCCAAGAGTAAATATAAACTTAGCTTCGCTTCTGGTCCTATTTACACTTCTGAAGTAAAAGGTAAATCTAAACCTCAATTCCTTCCTGTTGGGTTTCATTTCATCGGAGAATTACGGTTTAAAAGTCATAAATCACTTTTAAACAATGATTTAATTCAAAAAATATTTATAAATTCACTGTTATCAGCAAATTTAACAGTAATTGATATTTACCATCAAAATTATCAACCATTTGGATATAGTGCTATTGCCATATTGAAAACTAGCCATGCAGCAATTCATACTTGGCCGGAACATGGTTATATTAGCATAGATATTTTTATTTGTGATGAGTTTAATAAAGGATTACATGTCATTCGATATTTAAAAGAAAAACTTAAACCTGAAAAAACTGAATTTTTTTACATAGAACGTGGCAATGAATCTATGATGACATATAAACCAGTTGATTTAGGAGGTAATTAATTTGACGAAAAAGATCATTGGAGTCTACTTTGATTTTTTCGGTACCTTAATCGATTCGCGTTATGCAATTACTAATATATGGTCAAGAGTTACCAAGAGGTTAGGGATGAATATCGAATATGATGATCCAAGAATATGGGCAGGAGTTCAAAAACAAAGGGAGGAATATGAAAAACTAGCAGATAAGTCAGGTAAAAAGTATATAAATTTATCTAGGGAAGAATGGGACGAACTTAATTCTGTTGTTCTCGATACAATGGGTATCAAAAGTGAAGGAGCAGCAGAAATTGTAAATGAAGAATTTAATAAGAATTTCCTCAAGGTTTATCGATTGTATCCCGGATGTAGAGAAACTTTAAAACAAATAAAAGCTAAAGATATTAGAATTGGACTGCTTACACATGCTTCTCGTGAGAGAGGTCAGCAAAAAATGAAAGAATTGAAAATTTTTGAATTTTTTGATATATTTATTCACACTCAGGAGTTTGGTTATAATAAATCTAATATAGAAGTTTATCAAATTGCTTTAGGTGCAATGGCACCAAATGATCCAGATAAGATCTTTCACGTTGGAGACGATATAGATTTTGACGTTAAAATGGCTCAAAAAATAGGGATGATTCCAATTTTATTCGATCCTTACAATAGGCACTCGCTAAAAGACGTTAGAGTTATTCGCGAGCTCCCAGAAATTTTGACCTTTTTCTAAAAATTTAACCAAGCTCTCTCATTTGCTTTAAACTATTTTTAATCTTCTTTCCAATCTCCTAAAATTTTTCTAGTAGTAACCATTTGCCCTAAATGATAAGATGTATGCTGAAGAAAAACCAAAAATAACCTAAAATAGGTTACATCAGGAGTTCGTTCTGACCCAATTTTAACTCCTTTCAATAGATCAATTTTCTCAAGTTTAGTTGATCCTAATTCCAAGTTTCTTTTAAACTTCTTAACAAGCTCTATGAAGTTATCATCTCTACTTAAATTTTCATCAGTAGGCCAATTTTCTTCTGGATTAAGTTTACTCCAATCTATGGTTTTTCCATCAAGATTTTCTAGTAAAACATCTTGCCAATAAACGGTATGATGCAATAAATCCCAACAAGAATGATATTTATTTAAAGGCTTTTTTCTTGCACTAGTTGGAGTCAATCCTTCAACTGCTTTCATCGGTTCTAAGTGAGTTAAAAAACCATTAATGCCACTAGAGAGATCTTTTATTAATTGCTCACTCATAAAATCACTAATTCTTTTTTATTTACATATTTAGTTTTTTTCCTATATTTCTTTATCTTTTTTGGGAATTATTGATAAATCAATAATCTCTCGATATTATTGCCTTTTTTAATATAAAATATAAGCTTTTTACTTAGTTTTTTCTAAAGAAATAAGAAATGTAAGATGGAAGCAAAGAAGATACATTCCAATTCTATAGGGATTTTAAAAGAGAGTTCGCTACACGCTGCCTTGAAACAATGGTATAAAGAACCAGGAGACAAACTTGAAGAGTCTATTGATAATTATGTTATTGATATTGTGCGAGGTAATCTTTTAATTGAAATTCAAACTGGGAATTTTTCATCAATCAAGAAAAAGCTTGAAGACCTTACAAAAAGTTATGAAGTAAGATTAGTTTTTCCCATAATACGAGATAAATTAATAATTAAAATGGATCCTATAAGGAATAAGGCAAGTACTATGAGAGTTTCTCCAAAACATGGTACTTATTATGATATATTTGAGGAACTAATTAGAATTCCTCACCTTGTCCCAAAAATTAATTTCACCATTGAAATTATACTAATTAAAATAGAGGAACTTCAAAAAATTAATAGTATGGGAAGTTGGAGACGAAAAGGTTGTAATATTTATGACAGAAAATTGGTGAAAGTACTAGAAAAAAAGTTGTTTTTCACACCCTTTGATTTTTTGATGTTAAAACCTACCAGTCTGAGAACACCATTCACTAATATGGAATTGGCGCTTTCCCTTAATAAACCATTAAGGTTTGCCCAAAAAATGAGTTATTGTTTAAGAAAAATGGAAATGGTTAAAGTTGTTGGTAAAAAGGGAAAAGCTTTCCTCTTCGACATTTCTTGTAAAGATTTATAACGCATCATCAAAGAAGTCAGCTATCATTTTGTATAATTTTTTTTGATTTTTCCTTTTAAGAATTCCATGACCTTCATCTTCAAAAATAAATTTTTCATAAGGAATACCATACTCTTTCAATTTTTTTCTTACTTCTTCAACATTTTTAAGTGTAACATTTGGATCATTGACTCCCTGGATGATCAATAATTTACCTGTAATATTTTGTACAAAATTGATTGGTGATCTTTCGTAATAAACTTCAGGAACTTGTTCTGGACTTCCTCCAAGCATTTGTTCAGAATAAGGGCGTATATCTGGTCTTGTTGTTTCATAATCGACAATCAAATCGGTCATTCCACAAATAGGAACTGCAGCAGCAATAAGATCCATAGGTGCTTTTGTTATTGCGAACCA
>JAHQWY010000189.1 GCA_029856445.1 Promethearchaeia archaeon | reverse complement strand
GCAATTAAAAGCTTCGGCATACTTATCATATCGGGTTTCACTGCTTAAAGAACTTCCTAAACCAAAAAACTTCTTACCATGAGACATTTTTTGACCTCTAGCGACCATTCCCCACAGTCTATCATTACTTATAACAACTACAAAAGGCAAATTAAACCTTCGAGCAGTTTCTATTTCTTTTCCATTGAACAAAAAAGAGCCATCTCCAGTTAAGACTAGAACCTTTTTATCAGGATTGACATATTTAGTAGCTATAGCCATTGGAATACCTCCTCCAAGATGTTGGATTCCCAAACCTCCAGAAAAGTAAAGTGATTTAGGTGAACGAGCTCTTAAATAAGTAAGTCCCCAAATTGTTGTATCTCCTCCATCTAAAATAATTATTCCATCATCAGGCATGAATTCTCGTACTTCCTTTACAAGACGTTGAGGTTGAATTGGAATTTTTTCTGAAGATCCTTCCTTCTCTAAACGGACTTCAAATTTTTGTAAATATTCTTGAACTATTTTGACCCATTGTGTTTCTGTTTTAGGGCTTTTCAATTTTTGCCTGCTAATTTTGATTAATTGGGTAAGAACTCCCTTCACATCTCCGACGATTGGTACATCTATTGCCCGATTTCTCCCAATTTCTTCAGCTTTAATATCCACCTGAATGATTTTTGCTTCATCTGAAAAATAAGGCATATATCCATAGTTCATTAGTTCAGTAATTCTTGATCCTAATATCAATGCTACGTCTACCCTTTGGAGTAAAGCTGTTCCTGGACCATCTAAAGGACTTGCTGGTCCGAAGAATAAAGGATGATCAACTGGAAATTCCCCTAAACCGAAACCCCAAGAACCCACAGGAATTTGCATAAATTCAGCAAATTCCAGTAATTCTTTAGATGCATCAGAAAAAGCAGTTCCTGTACCTGCTATTATCAATGGGTTTTTTGCTTTTAACAACAGATCAATTGCTTGGATTACTGGATATTCATTCCCGTAGGGTCCATAAAAAGACCGAAGTTTTTCTACAGGTTTAAATGCTTGTTGCACTATATCTAATTCATCATCACACTCCTTTATTAATATATCAAAAGGAATGAGCAAAAGGACAGGACCAGGACGACCAGTTGTGGCAATTCTGAATGCCATATTAATATATTCCGGGATTCGAGCGGTTTCATAACAATATCCACTCCATTTTGTTACAGGGCGAAAGGATGGTACAACATCAATTTCATTTTGAGCTAATTTTTCAAAATCCATTAATGCCGTGCTTGTGCAAATAGCAACAAGAGGAATACTAGCATCATAAGCTATTGGAATTGAAGGGAATAAATCTGTTATTCCCGGACCTGATTGAACTGAACACACACCTACCTCACCAGTAGAAAGAAAATATCCCATCGCAGCGTGACCTGTTGCTTGCTCATGACGAAAGTCGATAAGATCTATTCCTCTCTCAGTACAAGAGGTGTCTTGACAATAGTGATAGATTATCCGATTATCACCGCAGAGAGTAAATATAACTTTAACCCCTTGATTATCTAAAGCGCGAACTACTAATTGAGCTCCATTTACATTAACCATTATTTTTACACCAAAAATATAACATTTTTTTATTTTATAGATATAAAATTAGATGTTCTTACTATAAAATATTGCTTTTGAAAAAAGGTTAATTTGAAAAAAAAGGATCTTTTACTTTATTTAAAAAAATAGAAGAAAACATTGGATTATTAAATTTTTCCTAATCTTTTTCTTGCCTTTTTATAGCTTTTATCTGACCAATATCTAATGATTTTAGGAAAATGACGATTCATTTTCCAGATGAATTTAGCTTCACCAGGTAAAATGTTAAATTTATTTCTTAAAATACTATGTATAAAGACTTCTGCAACATCTTCAGGAGTTTCAAGTCCTCCCTTTGCTTCCATTATTCGACATTCTTCAGGTTTTGTCTTGTTTTCTATTTCAAATCCAGGAGTATCCATTGAAGGAGGGTAAAGTATTGATACATTAATTCCATAAGGTTTTAACTCATTCCGAACAGTTTCCGATAAACCGACCACGGCATATTTAGATGGAACATAAGTTACAAAACCCATTAAACCCATATACCCCAATATAGAAGAAACATTTGCAATATGCCCCTTTTTTTCCTTCATGAAGTAAGGTAATAGAATTAGAATTGGTATTAACTGACCGTAATAATTCACTTCCATGTTCTGTTTAAAATCGCTGAGAGATATGTTTTCAATATAATTTGCATATGCATATCCAACACAATTTAATAAATAATCAGGAATTCCACGTTCCTCGATAAATTTAGTTAATAGTGGTTTTAATTTATCCATAACTGTGGTATCACAAGCAATGATCTCGATAAATTGGGATTCATTACGTTTTAATCCATTAATCTCATTAGCAGCTTCTTGTAAAATTTCTATCCTTCTCGCAATAATACATACACTTCCCCCTAATTCTACAAAATATTTTGCTGTTGCTTTTCCTAATCCCTGAGATCCGCCTGTAATAATAGCAATTTTGTCTTTAAATGGTTGTTGTCTAACTAATTTCTCTTTCTTCATATTATTTCACTTTAATCATTTCAAAATTTTGATAAAAATAATATCCTCAAATTTTATATATTAATCCAACCAAAAATCATCAAAATAGGCCCAAAAATTATACAAATCAGGTTCAATATTAGATTTAGAATAATTTCAAATTTTTCACCCTTATATCCCCCATATTGTAGGTTGTGAGAAATATCAAGTAAGCCTAAGAAAACCATGGCACTCCCACCTGCAATTGAGAAAAATTCCCCAAATTTTTCGTTCATAATAAGTCCAATAGCACCTAAAATTAAACAAGGGACAGCCCATCCTAAATCCGGTAATGGAAAGGATCTTTCAAATTCAAGATATCCTTCTCTTTGATCTGGTTTTTTATTTTCAACAATAAAGAAATAGATCCAAAATCCAATGAAACCTACTGCAAAAAAAATTTCTAATCCAGCAATTATCAATTCCATTATATAATCTCCATTTTGTTGTTTAATTTAAATCATAATTCTAAAAGTTTTAAATATCAGATTTTAGTATATTCGGGGGGACACCTACATCTACGATACCCCCATCTATAGGGAATGTATGCCCGGTTATAAAATCACTCCTTGGAGAAGCTAAAAAAATCATTATATCAACCACATCTTCAATAGTGCCTATTCGATTTAGTGGAGTTTTAACATTTCCATCTTTCATGGTTTGAATCATAATATCCTCTTTATTTCCATAGATACCTGTAACATGGAATCCCGGTGCTATCGCATTTGAAGTAATATAAGGAGCAAGGCTCTTTGCTACAAGTTGCATTAAAGCTATTACTCCAATTTTACTAATACTATAAACTGGGATTAAAGGATCAACAACCCTTCCTGCAATTGAAGTAGTATGGATGATTTTCCCTCTTAATGGATCAAATTTTTGTCGACTCATTTTACGCCACATATATTTATCTATTAACCATTGACCTCTAAGATTAACATTCATAGTTAAATCCCACGCTTTTTCACCCACTTTCAAAATGTCTACTCCATAGGCTGCTCCAGTACCTGCGTTATTAAATAGAACATAAATATTATCTAGTTCTGAAAAAGCTTGTTCAGCCATTTGTTTAACTTGCTTAGCATCTGACACATCGCATACGATTGGTACTATTTTTTGTTTTGTTTCTTTCTCGATGTTTTTACTTGTTTCATGAAGTAATTCTTCGTTTATATCAACTAAAATTAAATCAGCTCCTCTTTCAGCAAAAGCAGAAGCTACACCTCTACCAAATCCAGAGGCCCCTCCTGTGATGAGACATCCTTTTCCTTCTAGAAATCGTTCCATAATAAAACTCCGACTATAAAATTTAGAATTATCTTTTTATTAATGATAATAATTTTTCATTTACTATATTTATAATTTTAATATATATTCTTTAAAATTGTCTTAAATCCAAAACTTTAATTATTAAACCGTAATTAAAAAATAATATAGAAATATCAAGTGAATCAAATATGGTTGATAAAGTAGTACCTTTTTTAATTGATGTGGGTCAGATCACTCCTGCACGAAGTCAAGCTGCGGTATTAAATGAATTAGCAATGGCTTTGAGAGAATGCTTAGGGATTTATGGGAAAAATCTTAAAAAATTGGGAAGAATATCTAAAATTTCTACTGCATTCTGGCCTGTACGCTTAGCTCCTTTATCTGATACCAGAGCTTGTGTTATGAGTTATCTCTATAATAAACAAGAAAAGCTAAATGTAGGTAAATTTGCACAAATGCCCCCAAGGCCAGAAGCAGTTATTAAAGGAGCAGATCCTACAAGTTTCCTTAATTCTTTAAGACAATATAATAATACTTATCTTAAAAAATCCAAGAACTTCAAGAGAGGTCTTGTAATTCAGGACGCATTATTCAATACAAGTGAGGTAGGGTTTTTCCAGAATTTTTTCCTTAATCAATATGATTTAAGCAACCATCCTACTCCCTATTTTATACTCGAAGGTGGGCCAATTACAAAAAGTGTGAATCAAACTAGAATTATCCCCGATATTCCTGAATATTTATCTCAAAAGGACGTTCAACTTCTTGCTACATTTGGGGATGCTGTAACAAAATTATGTGAAAGATGGGTCGAAAAAGGAGGTAAAGATGTAGATAAAATTAGAGACACAAAAGTAGATACAGGGGAGGAAGAGAAACAACTAGCAATACTCAATAAAGAAATTCAAGCAGAAAAAGAAAGAAAAATAGAAAAATCTCCAGAAGAGTTAGTTAAAAGTGGAAAATATAAGATAAATGATAAAACTGGTGAATTAAATAATAGCCTTAGTACACTCAAAAATAGTGTTGATAGTTTAAGGAATGCAATAAACCAAAGAGATCTTTTTCTCACAGAAGAAGCTCTGAAAGACATTGATTTAAAATATAAGGATCTAGGAAATTCTATTATACGTTATAATAATGAAATTGCCCAATTGAGAAAAAATGTGCAACGAGAAATTTCGGATCAGGAAAAAATAAAACAGCAAAAGATTAAAGAATTAGAACGTAAAAAAACAGAAGTAGAAAAACAGATTGCAGCCAAACATTCAGGTTTAAGTAAAGATTTAACTTCAGCAGAAGATGTTGTAGCTCAAATAAAAACTGAAAAACAATCTGCCTTAAATAATATTGACGCCGTTAGGGATGCAGAGATGACAAACGTTCAGACCTTTTTTAATAATTATTCTCTCGAGTTAAAAACACAAAATGTAGTGGTTGGAATACCAATATACATATTTTATTTTATGAATCCTAATACAAATAGAACAACAGAGAGAGCACCTATATTACCAATATTGATTGATAGCGGGAAAATTGTAAGAACAAAAGTTAAGTCTAGTTTTCGTCAGAAACTTCGTGATTTAATGAATAAAGATAACGCTATGATAGATTTAGTAGAAACACAAGGAGATAAAAATAACTTAATGGAAATGAAAAATCTTGATACTCGGTTAGAAGATGCTATTAATGATCTTCGGATTCGAAAGATATTGAATAAAAAAGAAGCTGAATCTGCTAAGGATATGATAGCTAACTTAATTTGGTAATTTTTTTTTAATCTTTTTCTAAAATACTTCTGAATTCAGGTATATACCATTGTTTTTCCACAACATTCAGGAATAGGTTGATATCCACATTCATCTGAGCAGCAACATATTAAATAATCATTTTTAACCATCATAGATTTTTCACAGCATTTTGGTATTTCTTGCTCCCTCCCACAAACAGAACATATTAATTTTTCTCTCATTTTAAATGTCACCTATTCATTAATTTTATCCAAAGGTTTTATAAAAATAAACAAACAAAAATAGGATCATTATTAATTATAATCCTCTTAATTGAAGTATTTGTATTAGGAAGGCAAATATCATTAAAACATTGTGAATTATAAGAATCAATATTGTAAGACATTTCTTTTTAAGAATCTTCAATAATAATGTTAGATAATTTATTGTTATTATTCTAAACGTGAGGAATTTTAAATGTCTAAAAAAATAACTCTAAAAAATTCTTTTAAACTTTATGAAGAAGCACTAGAATTAATACCAGGAGCAATTTTAGGAATACGACGTCCAAGTAATTTTGTAGAAGGGGAATATCCGATATTTTTCGAGACTGCTAGAGGTGGGAAGGTTATTGATGTTGATGGGAATGAGTATATAGATATGCTCTGCGCTTATGGACCAATTATAATTGGACACAGAGAAGAAGAGATAGATAATGAGGTTATAAAGCAAATCAGAGATAAGGGTTTTTGTATGTCACTGACCCAACCAGTACAAAATATGTTAGCTCAAAAATTGAAATCATTAATTCCATGTTGTGAAAAAATGGTTTTTGTAAAAACTGGTTCTGATGCTACTACAACAGGAATTCGGGTTGCTCGAGCATTTACAAAACGTTTAAAAATATTAAGATGTGGATATCATGGATGGCATGATTGGGCTATTGGTCATGAGCTCGATGGAGGAATACCTAAGAAATTTTTTGAAGATGTGCATGAATTTGAATTCAACAATCTCAATCAAGTAGAAGAATTAATGAAAAAATATGGTGATGATGTAGCTGCTATTATTACTACACCTGTTAATCATCCAGGGGGAAATAAAGTAGAGATGCCAGACACAGGATTTTTAGAAGCCCTTAGAAAGATCGCTGATGAATATGGTTCATTGCTGATGTATGATGAAATTCGAACAGGTTTTCGCTTTGATCTAGGAGGTGCCCAAAAATTTTTTGGAGTCATACCTGATCTTGCTGCTTTTGGAAAAGCAATGGCAAATGGTTATCCTATAAGTTTTCTTGGTGGAAAACAAAAGGTAATGGATGTCTTGATTGAAGAGGTTTTTCTTAGTTCGACATATTTTCCTAATAGTTTAGCACAAATTGCATCACTCAAGACTATAGAGATTTTAGAACGTGAAAAGGTTTTAGATAATATTAGTAAAAAAGGTAATGATTTTTCTAAAAAAGTAATTGAATTAATTGAAGATACTGGTGTTCCCTGTAATTTCTCAGGAGGACCTTGGATGCCATATATTACCTTTGAGCGTGATCCTAATCTTTTATATAAAAAATTGCGTGAAGAATTTTACACTCAATTAATTCGACGCAAAGTATTTCTTCAACCATTTCATCATGGATATATTTGTTATCGACACACAAATGAG